>JANWHL010000206.1 GCA_025450405.1 Ktedonobacterales bacterium | reverse complement strand
GCGGCCGTGGAAGGCGGTGATGCTGACGAGGACCGCTTCGGGCCAGGTGATAGGCGGTCCTTCTCGCACACCGAGGGCGAAGTAGCCGGCGGCGCAGCCGGCCACGACGAGGGCGTAGGCGATGAGGATCCGGCCCATGCGGTGGCCATAACCGGTGAGGACGGCGAGCAGGAGGGAGAAGAGGTAGCGGCCGATCTGCTCGGGACGCCGCTGCCAGAAGGCCTGGCGGAGATACAGGCGGCGCTGGAGCACCTGGCCACGGTAGGCGTAGGGTGCGGCACGCTCGCCAAGGCCTTGCTTTTGGAGCGCCTGCGCGAGCTGCTGGTAGGCACGCACGACATCGCGGCGGCCGGCGAGGCTGGCGGTGCGGCGGGCGGCACGGTCGCGTGGGGGCTGGGGTTCGGCGGGCGGAGCCATGGAGGGCTCCGCCCGCACGGGGGCGCCGAGCGGGCGCGGGACTGGCGCGCGCTGGAGGCGGCTCTCGTCGCCCAGTCGGGGGGCGCGGGACCAGTCCACGAGCATGAGGTTGGCGCCGCCCCAGCGGAGGCCGCTCACGCGGGGGGGTCCGGCCCGGCCGTCGTCGAGGAGGACGTTGTCGACGATGGTGGCGGGGTCGAAGACGGCGCGGCGAAGGTCGGCGCCGGCGAGGCGGGCGCTGGTGAGGTTGGCGCCTTCGAGCCGGGCGCGCGTGAGGTCCGCACGGGTGAGGTCGGCGCCCTGGAGGTCGGCGCGCTCGAGGTGGACATCGGCGAGGCAGGCGCCGGCCAGATGGGCGTTGGTCAGGGTGGTGTGGGTGGTACCGGAGAGCACCCATTCGTCGAGGAGGGCGCGGCGAAGATTGGCGCCTTCGAGGTCGGCCTCAGCGAGGTCGGCCCCGCGGAGGCGGGCGAGATGGAGATTGGCGCGGGCGAGGCTCGCGCCCTTCAGGTGGGCGGATTCGATGCCGGCGTTTTCGAGATTGGCGTCATCGAGATGGGCGTTCTCCAGGCGTGCCAGGAAAAGGCGGACGTTACGCAGGCTGGCGCCTTCGAAATGCGCGCCGTCGGCCCGGGGCGATGCCAAGTTCGGCGTCATCGAGGTCGGCGCCCTCGAAATGGGCGCCTGCGAGCTCCGTGAGGTGCAGATAGGCGCCGGTCATGCGCGCGCGCCTGAAGCCGCAGCGGTTCAGGTGGGCGTTGCTGGCGCGGAAGTCGGTGATCTGGGCACCATCGAAGGTGGCGCCATCACAATGGCCGTAGGTGAACTCGGCCTCTTCCAGGGAGGCGCCGGTGAGGTCGGCGGCTTCGAGATGGATGGCGGCGGCTTCGTGGGCCTTCTGGACATCGGGCAGGTCGCGGGCCTCGTCGAAGGTGAGGCAGGCGCGGGCGCGGGCGAGGGGCAGGCCGCGGAGGTCGAGGCCGTCGAGGATGGCGCCACGGAGGTCGAGGCCGGGGCGGCCGCGTTGGGTCTCGTCGCTCCAGTCGATCGGTCCACGGCCGTTCTCGTGAGTGGCGAGCAGCCACTCGACGTCGGCGCGCGTGAGGTTGGGGGTGACGGCACTAAGGGGGTAGGCGCCGGCGGCGGGATCGGCGGTGGTGGCACGGCGGGCGGTGAGGTACGCCTGGCGCTCGGGGGGGATCTCGGGCTCGGTGCGCCAGGGGGCGCCGCGCTCGCGCCAGTGGGCACGCCACGCGGCGATGCCGCCGCCTTGTGCTGTGTCTGGCTCGGGGGCACGCTGATGGATGGTGGCGGTGAGCGGTGGTGCTCCGGTCCGCGTGGTGGGTGGGGCATCTCCGGGATCGCCGGCCATCGGGGGAGAATCCTTTCCTGGCCGGTGCCGACAGGTGTGCCAGGCACGGCGCATCCTTATGGGTCGCCATGACCAGTATAGTGGGGCGGTCAATGGGAGAGTGGAGGAGTGGAGGAGGCGGGGGGAGCAATCACAATGAGGGAACGGAGGACACAGAGGGGGGATGAGAGTGGGGTCTCACCCCGGCCTCTGCTCTAGGTGTCCTCACCCCCGTCCCCTCTCCTCGCAAGGAGAGGGGAGTCTGGCGCACGACGCAAGCGGATGAGGGTGGGCGGGAAAATGGGGGGATGCGGGGTATCGTGGTGAGGGTGCGGGATTGGGGTGGCGAGGGTAGTCCTGGCTGGCGTGCGATACCATAGCGTGATGAATCGTGGCGGTCGCCAGCCAGGCGACGGGTCTCCCCCAGAGACCCTCTGAAGACGCGGCGGGCGTCCACCTGACGCTCCGACGAAGCCGCCGGCGACAAAGGCCACCGGCGTGGCCTGGGCGGAGATGGGATGGTGGCCACCGCCGTGGCCCGGACGATGAGCGTGTTGGCCAGGGGCGGGCGGACCCCTGAGCGAGGAAGCGCCCTGCTGGAGTTCGGCGCTATGGGTTGGTGTTGAGGAGCTTGACGAGCTGGCCGACGCGCTTGCGGGAACCGTAGATCCAGACGCTGTAGGTGTCGCCATCGAGCTCGGTGTCGACGAGGCAGCCGGACTGAGTGGCGAGGCGGCGGGCGACGTCGAGGAGGCGCTCGCGAGCGGCGGGATCGGGTCCGGTGGCGGTGAGGGCGACGCGGCCGAGGCGCTCTTCGGGTTCGAGCAGGGACTCGACGAGGGTGATCAGGCGCTCGACGCCGAAGATGACCTGCATCGGCGGGGCTTCGGGCTCGGCGATGGCGCGCGGGAGGTCGGCGGGCTCGTGGCGCTGGCGCGCGCGCGATGGGTGGGAGTCGTGGGGCGGGCTGATGCGCTCAGAAGTTTCGACAGCTTCGGCGTAGACACGGCGGAGGCCGGCGAGGAGCGTGTCGCGGTCTTCTTCGGGGAGGTCGGCGTTGGGATGGACGTAGGCGAAGAGGCCGCGCTTGAGGTCGTGGTAGATGAAGGGGAGGCCGGTGGCGATCTGGCGCTCGCAATTGGGGCAGGTGGCGACGTTGAGACGGCCGGCGAGGAGGGTATAGAGGAGCTGAGGCTCCAGGGTCACGTTCACGGCATGGTGGACTGTGGCGGTGAACGTGGTGCCGCAGGGGCAGGCGAAGGTCATCTCGGTGGTGCGCGCCATGGCTGGGGGCCTTCTTCGGGTGGGGTGGAGCGAGATGGGCGGGAGCGGGCGCCGGCGGCGGTGCCCCTTGGGAGTATATCACCGGGTGCCGTCCTGCCCAGTGCTGGTTGGTGCGCGCCGATAGGACAGCGATACGTCCACGAAAGGATCACAAAGAGGCCCCGGAGGGAGGCAGGGAACCATAGTGGCGTGGATGCCGTCTGATGGACAAAGCGCCTCGGGACGCCAGCGGATCACGCGCCGATAGTTTACCTGGCGGACCGCTCGGGCGGGAAAGACTGGTCCCGCGATGATCTTCGCGCGCGCACTCCTGGGCCAGGAGTTGATCGTCTTCGGCGCCATCGGGCTGGCGCTGGGATTGATATACGCGTACCTGCGCGGGCGGCGGCAGCTTGACCTATTGCGCCGGGTGTGGCCGCCGACGCTGCTGTGGGCGGTCTTCGGCCCGCTCGACGCGCTGGTGACGATTGTGGGGACCTGGGGCGATCCGTGGCGCGAGGCCAACCCCGCCCTGCGCGCCTGGCTGATCTGGGACGGGTGGGTCGGCCAGGTCATCTCTACCTTCCTCTACGTGCTCTTCTGGGCGGCCGTCGTCATCGGGTTGGAGGAGGGGCGCCGGCGCTCGGGTGGTGCCTGGGAGTACCTGCTGGGCGCGGCGCAGATCCTCACGCTCTACACGCTGGCGATCGAGCATCTCGCCGGCTTCCTCTCCTGGACGCCCTATCTCCAGCCGATCATGCCGCTCATTGGCTGGCTCGATGGGCGGGCGCCCTGGCTCTTCGCCGACTCGCCCTTGGCCTTGTTTCTGAATTTCGCGCTGATCGTGGGCGCGTTCCTCACCGCGGCGCAACTGGCCAGCGCCGCCCTCGTTCGCGGGATGCGCATGCGGGCGCCCGTGGCGCGGCCAGCACCGGGCCCCGTGGTGCCGCCGGGGCGGATCGACGCACGCTAGCGGAACTCGCCGCTGTCATGGATGAAGCTCGCCGTCATGGTGCCAGTGGCGCCGGTCTGCCCGGGGCAGCGCACCGACGCAGCGCACCGACGCGGCGCGCGCACTTGCGCGGACGTGGGCGCGGGTGCTAGTATTGAGACTGATCGCAATCGCGATTGTTCTCAATACGGAGGTGTGGGGATGATCGAGCGGCTGGCTCAAGCGGGGTTCAAGTTGACCTTGCCGCGGCGGCGGGTGGTGGAGGCGTTGGGCGGGGCGGGCGGGCCGCTAACGGCGCAAGAGGTGGCGGAGCGTGCGGGGACAGGCGCCGCCTCGACGTACCGGGTGCTGGGGCTGCTGGTGGCGCTGAGCATGGTGAGCGAGGTGGAGGATCCGCACGAGCGGGCCGGAGTCGAGCGTGGGGCGCAGGGTGGGGAGGGTGGTCCGGGTGGCGAGGCGCGGAGCCGGCGCTACGCGCTCTGCTCGCTGGCGGAACACCACCACCACTTTGTCTGCCGCTGCTGCCACGCCACACTGGACGTGGCGAGTGAGCGGCTGGAGGGTGCGCTCCATGACCTGGCGCGGCGCGACGGCCTGGAGATTGAGCGGCATGAGGTGACATTGCTGGGGCGGTGTCGGCGGTGCCGGGAGGTGGGGGCGGTATGATCGCGATCCTGCTGTCGCTGGCCACATTCGTCTCGACGACGCTGGGCGGGCTCTTCGCACTGCGCGGGCGCGATCGCCTCCATCTCATCATGGGCTTCACCGCGGGGGTGCTCGTGGGGCTGGTGGCATTCGATCTCCTTCCGGAGATTTTTCGGGTGACCGGCGCGGAGCGCATGGATTCGGTCATCCCGATGCTGGCGCTGGTCTGCGGGTTTCTGGTCTTTCATGTCGCGGAGAAATTGACGGTCATCCATCACGCGCACGAGGACGACTACGCGAGCCACCGGCATCCACAAGTGGGGGTCCTCTCGGCGCTGGCGCTCTCGGGCCACAGTTTTCTGGACGGCGTGGGCATTGGGCTGGGGTTCCAGGTGAACGCGGCGGTGGGGGTGGTGGTGGCGATCGCGGTGATCGCTCACGATTTCTCGGATGGGCTCAACACCGTAGCGCTGATGCTGGTGAACAAGAACCCGCCGCGCCGGGCGTTCAGCTTTTTGCTGGTGGATGCCGTGGCGCCGGTGCTGGGCGCGGCGTCGACGCTCCTCTTCACCATCCCCGCACGCGGGCTGCCGATCTACCTGGGCTTCTTCGCGGGCTTCCTGCTCTACATCGGGGCAAGCGACATCCTCCCGGAGGCGCACCGCGAGCGGAGCACGGCGCTGACAATCGCGCTGACGGTGGTGGGCGCGGCCTTTGCCTTCGTGGTCACGCGGTTCGTGTAGGGGCCACTTGCGGCGCGCCCCATAGGCATCAACCGAAGCGCGTCCTGGCACAGGGATGTTGGCTGTAGGACGCGGCCGCGCGTGTTGGGGCCGCTGGCGCGTGTGGTGGTGGGGCGAGGCCGCGGAATCGAAGTTCCGCGTGTCATCCTGAGCTCCAAGCGTCTCGTGCGGGGGGCGGACGACCGAGGCGGAGAGAGCGGCGGCGCAACCGTGGGGCAGTGATTCGAGCGAATGCCGCCTGGCGCGGGAGGAAGCGCGACGGGGAGCGGCGCCAGGCCGGCGGGATGAAGCCGTATGCTTGCTCTTAGGTTCTTGCCTATGGGGGCCATACGCGGTGCGCAGTCGTTGCGGTGGCCCGAAGTCGCGGGCACCGAACGTGATGCCGCATGGAGTTGGGCGCCACGGGGTACGGAGCTACGTGAGGTGGCGGAGATGGCCTGGTCGAACCTGACGGAGACGACCATCCGGCAGTACGTGGAGGCGGAAACGTTCGCGCGGGGGCGCGAGTACGCGGATCGGGGCGCGGTGCTGTCGCTGGCGCGGCGCGGAGACGTATTGGAGGCGGAGGTACGCGGCCGCGCGGACGTGCCGTACCATGCGCGCCGCGACTTCGGGACGCCGCGCGTCATCACGGCGACGTGCACCTGCCCGTATGACTGGGGTGGATGGTGCAAGCATATCGTCGCCGCGTGTCTCGTGGCCGCGCGCCACCCTGAATTCATCAAGGAGCGGCAAACTCTGGAGGACTTGCTGGCGGGGCTCGATGCCGAGCGGCTGCGCGCGCTGCCGCTGGACCTGATGCGCGTCGATCCCGCGGTCCTGGACGCGGTGGAGCGCCGGCTGGCCACACCACGGGTCGTCATCGCCGGCGCCTCACCGAGCGGTAACCCCGCGGCCGAAGCGCCGGCGGGCGCGGCGCCGAGGCGCGGCGCCGCGACGGGGGTGGATGCCCACGCGGTGCGGCGCGAGGTGCGCGGCATCCTGCACAGCTTGGATCGGATGCGCCCGTCGGAGGCGTACTAGCAGGTGGGATCGGTGGTGGGTGAGGTGGCGGAGGTGCCGCGACGCGTGGACGAACATCTCGAGGCGGGCGATGCCGCCGGGGCGCTGGCGACGCTGGAGGGTATCACTGAAGAGTGTGTCTCTGAGCGGGATGCGCTCGACGACTCGGATGGCGAGGTGGCGGTGTTCTTCGCCGACCTGGGGCCGGCGTGGACCGAGGCGCCGCTGAGCGCGGAGCTGACGCCGGAGGAGCGTGAGGCGTGGGCGTCAAAGATCGAGGGATGGATTTCGGAGCTGGACGATTACGGTATGGATGACGGCTTCGACTCGGCGTACGCGGCGGCGTTGCATGGTTGGGATAGCCCCGCGCTCCTGCGGGTTGCGCGGGGACGAGGATGCGCCGGACGAGTGGGAGGAGGACGCGCCGCAAGATATCGGTCTGTTGACGCGGGCGCGGCTGCGCGTGCTGGCCCGCCAGGGGAGGAGCGACGAATATCTGAACCTGGCGCGAGCGGCCGGGCGAGCGGCGGGGCAGACGGTGGCGTATACGACGCTGCGAGCGCGGTTGGGACGCGGAGCGGAGGCCGAGGCGTATGGGCGCGCGTATCTGGCGACAGCGGGCGAGGCGCTGGATCTGGCCCAGGCGCTCGCCGCGGCGGGCGAGCACGAGCGGGCGATGGGGATCGCCGACCACGGGCTGACGCTGGAAACCACGCTGTATGGTGGGGACAGGATCCAGACGGCCGGCATCGGGGGGTACGCGGTAGGGGGCTCGAGGGCACAACTGGCGGCGTGGCTGCGCGACGAGGCGCTGGCGCACGGGCAACACGAGCGTGCGCTGCGGGCGGCGGAGCGCGCCTTCCGCGAGGACGCAAGCCTGGCAGCGTACCTGAGGGCAGAGGAGGTGGCGGGGGAGTGCTGGGCGGACGTGCGCCCCGATCTCATCGATCACCTGCGCACGGTGAAGTCGGCGACTGACCAGGGGCGTATCGACGTATTCCTGCACGGAGGCCTGGTGGAGGACGCGATCACGGTCATCCACGCCGACACATTCGCAGAGCTGGTGGCGCGCGTACGCCCCGAGTGGGGGATCAAGACGGCGCGGCAGCGCGCGGAGCCGACCATGGACGAGGGCCGGGCGGCTCACTATGATGACGCGGCACGCTGGCTCGGGCGGGCGCGCGACGCGTATCGCCAGACCAACCGCGAGAGTGAGTGGCGCGCGTACCGAGACGACCTGCTGGCGAAGCACGGGCGCAAAAACAAGCTGGTGCCAATGATAAAAGCGCTGGGGTGAGGGGGCGTCAGGCCAAATCGTGGTGGTCGGTGGTGGTGGCCCAGGCGGTTGAAACCGCGGCTGGACGGCCCGCGGCCACGAAGTCCCCCTTCGGGGACTATGCAGAAGTGGCG
>JANWHL010000205.1 GCA_025450405.1 Ktedonobacterales bacterium | reverse complement strand
GCATAGCGATCAACCTATCCATGGCTGGAGTTCCAATACGCGCAAGCGCCGCCGTATACTCTGACACACCCTTTAGGTGCCGGGCGGCGCCGAGAAGGCCGCGAATGAGGGGATCGACTGACGGCGATCCCAGGCGCACCGCTTCATCCCAATTTCGCCTGGCAACAGCCACTGCGGCACGCTGCGCATCGTCCGCGGGCTGCCAGCCGTGGAGCGCCAGCATATCCGCCGCCATCTTGCGGGTATCCCGATCCCAATGGGTGAGCAGAGGGACCAGGAGAGGAGCAGACGATCGGTCAATTGAGGGTCCCTGCGACTCCAGCGCCTTGAGCAGATCATGATTCACAAGCATATCATCAGTGCGCATCAGGCGAGCGACTAGCTGCTCCACCACGGCCGCCGGTCCGCCGAGCGCGGCTATTGCCGCCACCGCGGCAGGACCCGCCGTCTTGTCGGTGATCCATCCACTTAGCGGCTCGATGGCCCGTGGATCCTTGAGCCGGACCAGTACTTCCGCGACAGTTGCCACCTGGTACTGATAACACCGTTTGAGAAACTTGATGAGTGGTTCGACGGCAGGCTCCCCGAAGTTACCGAGCGCTTGCGCCGCATGAAGAGCCGTCCCACGATTGTCGTCCAATAACGTGTCACGCAATGGCTCGAAAGCTCTGGCGTCCGCAAACGATGCGAGGGCATCGATAACGCTCTGTTTCGCCTGGTCCTCCTCATAATGGTCGCTGTACGAGTTCCGTGGCCGTTGCAGGGCCGCAATCAGCGGTTCGACCGCGCGTGCATCACCAAGCTGTCCGAGCGCCTTCGCCGCAGCCGATCGAACTGTCGCATGTTTCTGGAGGGCGGCTATCAGGGGTTCGACCGCGCGCCGGTCCCCAAGTTCGCCCAGCGCCTTCGCTACGCTCGCCTGGTCCCAGCGGACGTGATCGTGTAAAGCCGCGATGAGGGGCTCGACCGCACGGACATCTCCCAGTTGCCCTAGCGCCTCGACTGCTTTGACTCGTATCTTCCAGCCAATCCGTCCCCTATCATCCCGCGAAATGGGATCATTTCGAACGTTCTGCCTAAAATGGGTAGTGACGGGACTGGCATATGAATTGCGGGAGGGAGCGTGGGAGGTGAAGACCAATGCGTCCAACGAGTCCCTGTCCGCCCTGCCCCAATCCCGCGTGTCAGCAGCCCCATGTGGTGCGCAACGGGCATATGAGCGGGCATCAACGCTACCGCTGTTTGGGCTGCGGCGCCTGGTTCGGCGAGACGCAGGGCACGCCGCTCTATCGGCTGCGGACCTCGCCCGAGGAGATCGCCCACGCCCTGCTGCTGGTCATGCGGCGGGGCAGCCTGCGCGCGGCCGAGGAGGTCACCGTCCACAACTACGAGACGATCGGCCATTGGCTGCACTTGGCGGGCCGCCACGCCACGGCGCTGACCCACGTGCTGGTGCACCACCGGCATCTCTCGACCCTGGAGGTCGACGAATTCTGGTCCTTTGTCCGCAGAAGAACGGCTCTGGGGCAACGCCCGCTCCGCCGTCGGATGGGGTGGCCCCCACAGTGAAGGCGTCGGCGGGAGCGGGCGAGGCGGGAGCGGGCGAGGCGGGAGCGGGCGAGGCGGGAGCGGGGGGGCCGCGCTGGGGGTGCCTGGTGATCGACCGCGCCAGCCGCTTCGTGGTGGCCCACGCCAGCGGGCCGCGCGAGGAGGAGTTGGCCGCACGGGTGTTCGCGCAGACTAAGCAGCACTCGGCGGGACAAGCCCTCGCGTGGTGCAGCGACGGGTGGCGGCCCTCTCCCGAGCCATTGCGGCGTGCCTATCGCCAGCCCGCACGCACCGGGCGTCGCGGACGCCCACCCCGGCGCTTGCCCGAGGGGGTCCGCCTCACGCAGACGATCAAGCACCGCGATGAGCGAGGGCATCTGTGGCGGGTCGAGACGCGCGCCACCTTCGGCGCGCCCGTCGAGCAGCCGACGCCGGTGCATGTCGAACGGCGCAACGGCGTGTGCCGGGATCGCCTGAATGCCCTCACGCGCAAGACCCACGCGTTGGCCAAGACGACCGCGACCTGGGATGCGCTCTTGGACCGGCACGTGTTCGAGCAGAACTGGCGGCATCCGCACCGGGCCTTACGCGAGTCGGCCGTCGCGGCCGGCCGCGTCTACGATCAGCGCACGCCCGCGATGGCGCTCCAGCTGACCAACCACGTCTGGAGTTGGCGCGAGTTCTTGACGACTCCCCTTCGGGTCAGCACCTAAGCCAGTCACTACCCAAGATTTGGGGCGCACTACAATTCATGTTGTACCGATTTCCCCACCAAAAATGCGTATCAGCCAGCCCTGGCCAGTACCAGTACAAGCGACGCCTTCGTGACCAAGATGCGCCTTTGGCCGACCGTGGACACCACCACCGGTGTCTTCCGCCCTTCCACTGGCGCCCTCTACCTCAAGAACGCCAACACGACGGGACCCGCCGACATCACGCTGGCCTACGGCCTGCCCGGCGACCAGCCAATCACCGGCGACTGGACCGGCAGGGGCTATAAGTCCATCGGCATCTACCGCAACGGCACGTTCTATCTCAGGAACAGTAACACCACCGGCTACGCCGATATCGTGGTGCCGTTCGGCAACAGCAGCGACATCCCGGTGGCGGGCGACTGGACGGGCAAGGGGTATGACTCCATCGGCGTCTACCGCCCCAGCACCAACACCTTCCTTTTGCGCAACGCCAAAACCGCTGGGTCGCCCGATATCGTGGCGCGGCTGGGGATCAGCGGGGATGTGCCCATCGTGGGGGATTGGACGGGCAAGGGCTGGGACAGCATCGGCGTCTTCCGCCCCTCCAATGGCATCGTCTACCCGCGCAACTCCAACACCACGGGCATCGCCGATATCAACTTCGTCTACGGCATCGCGGGCGACAAGCCGGTGGTCGGCGACTGGACCGGCCAGGGCAAAGACACCATTGGCGTAGACCGCAATGGGCGGTTCTTGCTCCGTAATAGCAATACGACGGGGTCGGCCGATCTCCACTTCACGCTGGGGGTAGCGGGCGACGATCCCATCGCCGGACCGTGGCTGGCGCCGCCGAGCAGCTCGCCGCCGGTCCAGCGCGGGCCGGGCACGCCTAGCCATCCCGCCGCCGTGGCGGCGCCCGGCGCGATCCTGCCGCGCCGGGGTGGATGAGCCGCGGCGGATGCTGACTACTCCGCGCGGGCTGTCCGAGCAATCGCTTGGGCGGCCCGCGCTGTCTCTCGCGAGGCACGCCATGCGTTGCAACGCTCGCGACGCCTGGTGTGTTATCCTGAGAGAACCACACCAGACAGATGTTCGAGCGTTGCAGGGGACAGGCCATGCCACGAACTCCGAGGACCACGGCGGCAGGTGGCCCCACCCACGCTGCCACGCCCGCTATACCCACCAGGCCCGCGCGGATCACACGGCTCACGCTGGACGAGGCGCGCGGCCTGATGCTCGCCGCGCAGGGGCTATTCGATCCGCCCGATCCCGCGCCCGATCGCGCCCGGCTGGCCGCCACCTTCGAGCGGCTGGGCGTGGTGCAGGTGGACACCATCAGCGTGGTCGAGCGCTCGCAATATCTCGTGCTGTGGAGCCGCCTGGGCGCGTATGACCCGGCGGACTTCGACGCGCTGCTCCACCCGCACCGCCAGATTTTCGAGTATTGGGGCCATGCCGCCTCCATCGTGCCCATGCGCGACTATCCCTACTACCGCCGCCGCATGCTGAATGGGCGCGAACAGCTCTGGGCGGGCGACCGCGAATGGTCGCTCGCCAACCCCGAGACGCTGGCGCGCACCGTCGCCACCATCCGCGAGCGCGGGCCGCTGGCTTCCGGCGATTTCGAGCGTCCCGGCGACGGGCGGCGCGCCACCGCCTGGGATTGGTACGGCGTCAAGGACAGCCGCCGCGCGCTGCAAATCCTCTGGACGCTGGGCGACCTGATGGTGCATAGCCGCCGCGCCGGGCAGAAGGTGTATGAACTGCGCGAGCGCGTGCTGGCGGAGGTCTATGGCGCGGCGGTGCCGCCGGACGAGGCGATTCCGGCGCACGACGACTACCTCACCTACTTCGCGCGCCAGACGGTGCGGGCACTGGGGGTGGTGCTGCCCTCCTGGCTCCTCGACTATTTTCGCCTCGACCCACCCGATGGCGCCACCAAGCGTGCCACCGCGGCGGCGCTGCTCGAACGGCTCGCCGCCGAAGGCGCGGTGGTCCCCGCGACCATCCAGGGCGTGCGCGAGCCAGCGTATATAGACCGCGCGCGGCTGGGCGATCTCAAGCGGCTGCGCGGCGGCGCCCGGCCCGCACGCACCACGCTGCTCTCGCCCTTCGATAGCCTGATCTGGGATCGCGCCCGCACCCGCGCACTATGGGACTACGAGGTGTGCTTCGAGGCGTATGTGCTGCCCGCCAAGCGCCGCTACGGCTACTATTGCCTGGCGATCTTGCATCATGGGCGGCTGGTGGGCCGCCTGGACCCCAAGATGGACCGCGCCACGCGCCACCTCGCCGTGCGCGCCGTCTACCTGGAGCCAGGCATCGCCCCTGATGACGCGCTGGTGGACGGGCTGGCGGGCGCGCTCCGCGACCTCGCGCGGTTCCTGGGCGCGGAGCGCATCTCCGTCGAGCGCGGCGAGCCGCAGGAACTGGCGAGCGCTCTCTCCGCGCGACTGGCTGGTGGGGTGTGATGACGGGCGGTGAATTGACCGAAGAGGCGTAGCGCGCGGGTTCGCCTACCCGCCGCTCTCACCCGCCGGATCGGCTGGGCTGGCGCGGATCAGGACGCCATACCAGCACGTCAATGAAATCCTCGGGGGCGCTCTGCGAGAGTGGTCGGCGATTGGTGCCATCGGCGTCGATCACACACACGTCCTCCGTTCCATCGTCTGCGAATGCGGTGAAGGCAATCTGGCGGCCATCGGGCGACCACAGCGGCGTGTCCGGGACCGTCTCTACGATCTGGACGTCTCGCGCGAGGACACGTCGCTGCTGGCGCACGACATCGATGACCTCCAGCGCCGCCCCGGAATCGGGTGCCTCATCACTTGGCTCATCCAGCATGCCAATGAAGGCGATCATGCTTCCGTCGGGCGACCACGTAAACTCAGTGTCCCAATACAGTTCGGCCAGCGGACCGGAATGTGCGCCGCGCATCTCGAACACCGAAAGATGCTCATCCACCGGAAGCGCCAGCCGCTGCCCATCGGGCGACCACAAGGCCAACGAGAGGTCCGGGCGACCAGCGAATGTCCAGTGGCGTATGCCGTGCCTTTCCGCGTCAGTAATGTACACCGCGCTTGCGTCCTCGTTCTCGTCAGGCATCACGACATACGCGACAGACGACGTGTCGGGAGACCAGACAGACTCCCTGATCGGCCCGAACCGGTCGAGCGCACCCGTGACGCCGTCGACCAGATACATGAGCGTATCCCCACCGCGATATCGCATGACACTCAGACGCCTGCTATCCGCTAACCAACAGAGAGCGCGCAGGTCGCCATCGCCCTCGATCAGACGGCGTGCGTCCGCGCCGTCAGCCGCGAGCAGCCACAGCGTAGACATCGCCTGCGCCGCCGGGTGCGGCGACGAGAGCAGCGCCAGGTGGCGGCTATCGGGAGACCACGCCGGAAAATAGAGGGAGAGATCCGATGCCAGCCGGCGCGGATTGGAGCCATCAGCCCCGATCACCGACAAATGAGCCAGCGGCACGCGATCCGCCGATCCTTCGCTTCGTTTCGTGATAAACGCCAGGAGACGGCTGTCGGGAGACCACCACACAGTGTGCAGGTGTGGGTCAGACGCCACGCGGCGCGGGTGGGAGCCGTCGGCCATCACCACATACAGCCCAGCGGCGGCGGCATCTTGCGGGTCGGGGGCGGCGATGTAGGCGAGTTGCTGGCCGTTCGGCGCCCAGGCAAAGGTGGTCCAGTCTCGCTCCGCAACCAGCCGCTGTCGCCGCGAGCCGTCGCTCTCGGCCAGATAGAGCGCCCATTCAACCCGCCGATAGCTGCGATCCAACCGGAAAGTGCTATACGCAAGCGTCGCCACCATAGCGTGCCGACCCTCCTCGACTTCTACGATACCCTCCGCCCCACCTGTCGCCCCCATTCACCCATCTTGCCCATTGGCATTACCCCCGCGAATTCAATTCGCGTCCCCATCGCCCAACTTGCCCCACGGGAGTACCCCCGCAATTCAATTGCGGGGCGCTCCCTACCGATCACTTAGCCCTTGCGCGCAGACCTACCGCCGTCACCCACTGCGGCACGCCG
>JANWHL010000204.1 GCA_025450405.1 Ktedonobacterales bacterium | reverse complement strand
ATGCGGCGCATCGTTGGACCTCCTCAGCGGTAGAAGTACGGGTCGAGCACACTCACCCGTGTGATGCGGTCGACCGGAAGTCCGTTGCGCGTGGCGGCCTTGCGAATGGACTCCGGGTTGGGACCGTCGTAGACGCAGAACGTCTTGCCTTTGTCATCCGACACGTACGAGTGGACCCAGGTGACTCCCTCGTCCGCGTTGTTGTCGACGACATTCAGGCAGGCCGCCGCGCCTTCCTCGGTGGCTGGAATCCCGAGTCCTTCAGGAAACGTGCGCTCCACGACATAGCGAGGCATGGCTGGCTCCTCAGCGCCTGGCTGGGTCGCGCGCCCGTTCTAATTGCCGCGCGCGGACGACGTCATCGGACGAGGTCATCGGACGACGTCATCGTTCCAGGCACTTTCCAGCATAGCCCTCCGGACGGGCTCTCACATCGGGGGCCGCACCCATATTAGCGCCGCGGCCACCCCCAAATTAGCGCGCAACGCGCGCCACCGGCCCCAGATTGCCCATCCCCAGATCGCGCCTTAGCGCGCCAACCGCCGCGGCGCCTCCGTGGCGACCAGACCTCGCGCCAGCGTCTGCGCAATCGCCTCCGCGCGCGTCGTGACGCGCAGTTTGGCGAAGATCGCCGAAATGTGGTGATCCACCGTCTTCGGGGCAAGCGATAGCCGGCTCGCGATCTCCCCGTTCCGCAGCCCCTGGACGACCAGCTCCAGCACCTCCAGCTCGCGCACCGTCAGATGCGCGTCGTTCGCTCGTGTGCTCGCCCGCGGGCCGCGTGGCAGATCGCGCGCGCCCAGCTCGCGCAGCCGGCGCGCGACGACCCGCGCCGTGGCCTGCGCGCCCAGGTGCCGCAGCACCTCGAGGGCCTCACGGAGGGCGACCTCGTCATCCGACCCAGCGCGCGCCAGCGCGGCCTCATACGGACACCCGCGTCGCTCCCAATCGCGGGCCGCGGCCTCCCAGTCGCCGCTCATCTCCAGCGCGTACGGCTCCGCCGCGCCCTCCTGGCTGGCCTCCATACCCGCCCGCCAGCGCCAAATCGCCAGCTCGCCGATCACCCACGGCGCCCCACGACGCGTAGCCTCAGCCAGCGCGGCATCGGTCGCCCTCGCCACCTCAGCCAGCCGTCCCTCCAGCCAGGCTACCTCGGCGCGCGCCGCCGCCACCGGAGCCAGATGCTGCAACTCCCCCGTCGACCCCGCTAGTGCCAGCGCCTCGTCGAGCGGCGGCCAACATTCTGGGTCGCCCCTCCGCGCCCGGATGAGGGCGATCACCACCAGCGACGGAATCCGCGGCAGCAGCGTCCGCGGGTCACGCAACACCCGCTCGGCCAGCTCGATGGCCTCGGACCAGCGCCCCTGATCGAGCGCCCATCGCGACCCGTACGCCACCACATAGTGCCGCCACAGCACCAGGCCGCGCTCACCGCAATACTCCAGACCACTTTTGAAGACGGGCTCAAACTCAGTGTAGTAGCGCGCGCGCCCCGCCGCCCACCCATAGTTGATGTACGCGCGCCCGGCGTGCTCCTCCATGCCCGCCGCCAGCGCCAGCTCCAGGCTGTCCCGCAGCTTGGCCGCGCCCGCGGGCGCGCCATTCAGCAGCTCCATCGTACCCAGTGTATTCAGCACGTGTACCTGAGCCTCCACATCGCCCAGCGCGAGCGCGAGCGCGTAGGCGCGCTGGCCGACTACCTCCGTCCCCGCGGCATCATCGTCGTTCATCCGGAGGCAGGCGACGTTCGCGTAGGCCATCGCCAGCTCTCGCCCCGGTGGCAGCCGTTCGAGCAGATCCGCCGCTCGCAAGCCGACCGCGCCCGCCTCCTCGGTATGGCCCGTGCAGCGCAGGTGGTGCGAGAGCTCCCGCAGCGCGGCGCCTTCCCGCTCGATGTCGCCCGCGGCGCGAAAACACTCGACGGCTTCCCACCCCGAGGCGATCGTCGTGGGGAACTGGTCGGTCAGGAAGCATTCGTGGGCGTAGCGCTCAAACAGGTCGCCACGCGTCAGCGGATCCGGTGCGCTGGCCACGCGCAAGACGCGCGCATAGTGTGCCGCCGCTTCGCGATGGGCGCCGAGCGCCGCCGCCCGCGCCGCCGCCGCCGGGCCGAAGCGCGCCACGGCATCAGGGTCGCCCGCTCCATCGGCGTGGTGAACCAGGCGCGCCAGGTCCGGTTCGCCGGCGGGCGGGGTTTCCAGCGCGCGCAGCGCGCGGCGATGCAGCGCCGTGCGCCGGATGGGCGTCATCGCTTCCTCGATGGCCATGCGCGCCAGCTCGTGGCGGAATCCCACCGCGCCGTCGGCGGATGCCAGGATGCCCGCGTCGAGGCTGGCGGCCAGGTGATCCAGCTCGTCCCCGGCCAGCCGCTCGAGCAGCCACAGCTCGGTCCGTGGCGGCGCGATGGCGACCGCCTCTAGCAGCGCCCCGGCGGCCGCTGGCAAGCGCGCGACGCGCGCGAGCACGGCATCGCGCACGGTAGGCGGAATCGCGACCTCGCCGGCCGCCAGCGCCTCGGTGACGAAGAAGGGGTTGCCCGCCGTCCTGCGGAACAGCTCCGCCGCGTCCACGCCGCTGGCCTCCGCCAGCTCAGCCACGCCGCTCGGTGTCAGGGGTGCCAGCCGCATGCGCGCCGTCGTCTCACCAGGCGGCACCTCACCCAGCAGGATGCGCAGCGGGTGGGTGCGCTCGAGGTCATCTCGGTAGGTCACCACGACCAGCGCCGGGACCGTCGCGACTCTGCGCGTGAGGAAGCGTAGCACGTCCAGCGTCGCTTCATCGGCCCAGTGGACATCCTCCACCAGCAGAATGGCTGGCTGGCCCGCCGCCAACGCGCGCAACAGCGCCGCCGCCAGCTCATATGGCCGTGCGCCGCGCTCCGCCAGCGCGCGAAACTCCCCGCCCACCAGCGGCGCGAGATCAAGGAATGGCCCGAGCGGGCGCGGCGTAAAGAGCGAATCGCACGCCCCCGTGAACACGCGGACGGCATTCCCGCGCCCGCTGGAGAAGCGCCGCGCCAGCGCCGTCTTTCCCACCCCAGCTTCCCCGCCAAGAAACACCATGCGCCCGCTCGCGTTCGTGATCACCGACGCCAGATGCGCCTCCAGCGTCGCGAGCTGATCGCCGCGCTCCAGCAGCCGGTTGGGTCCTCCGTCTACGCTGGCAGGCGGCTGTATCATGGTCATCGTGGATGCACCCCCTGAACCACGCGCAGCGACTCCCGACGCCTGGCATCATCATATTCCACGCTACGCGCCAGCCGTTTGGGCCAAACTCGCGCGGACATGGTGGAACACGCTCACCCGGAGTGGCGTCCACCAAGGCAACGCCCAACAAGACTATGCGCCAGGATTCCGGAAGCGCCAAGCATCCTGGCGGTTTCGCAAGCGGCGCCATCGTGGAGAGCGGCGAGCTGCGCGAGCGTGACCTCCCGCGCCATGAACGTGGGCCGCCCGGCATGCCGGGCGGCCCGCTGATGGTTAGAATGGTCGCTCGTAGCGAGCGCTTACACGCAGCCAGGGAATTTGAACGAGGCGATCCGCGTGGCCCAGTTGAAGCTCCCGGAGCTGGGGATGTACTCCGTGGTGTACCAGAAGGTGCAGTCGTCCACCGGATCCACACTCATGCTGCTGTAATCCCCCCAGCGATGGAGGGTGCCCGTTTGTGACGCGGTGCCAGTGAGGATGGTGTTCTCCGCCTCCATCGTGCCCAGCGCATCGGCCGGCACGCGCCCGGTGTAGCGGATGCCAGGGAACACGGTCGAGCTAGAGACGCTGTACCCCATCGCGATGTCGCCGACCTTGTCCATGGCGATGCTGCCCATCCAGCGCGAACTCGAGTCGGGCGCGAAGGTGCCCTGCTGGAACACCGATACGGTTCCCGTTGGATCCGGCGTGCGCGAGACCCGCAGCTCGTACCAACGGATGCCCGTGATGGAGCTACGCTTGCTCCCGCTCACGGTGACCGAGTGGTTGACCACCAGCGACTCCGTGCCGCCGCGGTTGCGATACGCCAGCCGGTACATCAGCCGGTCGGCGAGCGAGTCGAGCTGGTTTCTGGTGCCGGGCTGCGGGATGCAGGTGCCGCCGCCGGAGCACGCCGCCGTGAAGGCCGCGACGGGGATGTTGGTCGGACCCGCGAAGGTGGAGTTCCCCGGCGTCGTGAAGTCCACATGGAACTTCCACAGGTTCAGCGAATTTGTGCCGAAGTTCAGGAAGAAATCGGGCGAGCCCGCCGGTGGCGCCGTCGTGCCGTCGACGTCGGACGGCAGCAGGCTGCCGAAGCTCGATGAGAGTTGGAAGCAGACCTGGGTGGCCGCGCCGCCGGCTCGCATCGCCGCGCTGTCGAACGCGCAGGCCCGCGCGCCGGTGAACGTGTTGCCGTTGAAGATGTTGAACGACGCGTAGTAGGCGTCGGGCCACACGCCAATCTTGGGATAGTCGTTGAAGTTGGGCTCGGTGAACGCGTAGCGGTTGTACGTCCCAGTGGCGTCAGACGTGGTTGAGACGGCCACGCACTGCAGGAACGGGGTCGTGGAGACCGAGAACTGGCTCAGCACCCAGCGATTGTTCGCCTTGTCGTACTGCGCGATGATGTCGCCGTCATTATTGGCCTCGCAGCCGCCGCCAAACCCGGCCCACAACGCGTTGCCGGCGGTTGGGCCCATGATGAGCGCGCCGGTGCTCTTGTTGTAGACGGCGAAGGCGGTGTTCACCCACTGCACGAACTGGGTGGCGCCCGCCGCGCCATTGGTATCCGAAGGCGCGCAGTTGCAGGGATTGGCGGGGGTGTTGCTCGTGTCGCCGACGCCGTTGAAGTTGAAGCCCGCCGTGGTGCCGACCTTCGGACCCGGCGCGGCGGACTGGACGACAGGATCCGCCTGGACGCTCGCCCCGTGCGGCACGGGGAGAAGCCGCAAGGGCATGTCGCGCCGCTGGCCGGACGAATTATTGTAGTGGGCGAGCGTGCGCAGCGGGGGTGACACATCGTGGTGGACGGCTTGCTGAACCTCCGGACGCGGGCCGGTATAGGACCCCGGTGAGGCCGCGTGGGGGGCGGCACCGACGGCGGCGGTGACGAGCACCGTCGCGAGGACGAGCACGGTCGACGTCGCGAAGGCAACGCCGCTGGCCCAGACTCGACGCTGAGGCATGCTGGTCGATCCCTCCTGTTCGGCTCGGCATGGCACACGCCATCGTGGGCCACGCCCCAGGCACAAAAAACACCCCGGAGCCGCCCCGCTGGCGGCCCGGGAGACCTGGCGATACCTGAGATGAGGAACCGAGCGCGCGCGTTTCACGCCCTGCCTGGCGGCAAACGCTCCCCATGACACGCGCACGGTGAAAGACGTTGGACACGCGAAGGCACAAAACGCGGCCTACCAATCGCGCGACCCACCTGGCGCGGGTGCGGCGACCATAGGAAAGTATACGGATCGACTTGCCTGCTGTCAATGCCAGCGTCCGCTCGGCGGGCACGTGATGCGCGCCGGGTTCAATTCATAGCGCACGGCACAACGATCGGGCTGGCGTGATTCGTGTCGCCCGCCCGCCCGCGCGCCATCGCCTATTTGGCTCCCTCGTCCTCCCGCTTCATCTGGGGCGCGAACTGCTCCGGCGCCGCGTCAAACCGCCGCTTGCAGCCCGTCGAGCAGAAGTAGTACGTTGTGCCCTCGTACTCGCTCGTCCCCGCCGGCCGATCGGTATCGACCTCCATACCACAAACCGGATCGATCGCCATGGCCATCCGTGATCACTCCCTTTTTCCTGGTGGGGCGCTGAGAAGCGCGGTCCCACCGTCCGCTTGCGTGACGTCCGCGGCCTCCACTCCGTCTCGCGGGTGCCGCTCCTCGCGCTTGAGCAGCAGCGCGTTCGTCGCGACGGTGATGGAGGATGCGCTCATCGCCAGCACGCTGATGGCCGGATTGAGGAGCACCCCAATCGGGGCCAGAACGCCGGCGGCACTCGGGATCGCGACTACATTGTAGATCGCCGCCCAGAACAAAGTCTGCCGCATCTTGCGCGCCGTCGCGTATTTGATGAGGATGACGTTGCGCGCGCGGCGGCTTTTCGATTGCCTGAGCGCAGCCCGCGAAATTCAGTCCCCCGACCGGAAACGTGGCCGATCGCATCACGCCCTCCTCCGATCCTGCCCGATGTCGCGACCCCAATCGGCGCGCGGGGGGGGTAGAATTGCTCCCGCGGGCTCGGGACCAGCCCAGCGCGCGATTTTGGAGGTACTCCCAGGAGGTTCTCATGCCCGCCCGTGTCTTCCTCAATCCCCATCGTACCGCCGTGCCCGACGCGATCGCGCCCGATCGCGAACCACTCGCGTTCCACGCGCGCCTCCCCGGCTACGCCCCCACGCCGCTGGTGGACGCGCCGAGCCTCGCCGCCGACCTCGGCATCGCGCGGCTCTGGGTCAAGGACGAGTCCCACCGTCTGGGCCTTCCGGCATTCAAGATTCTGGGCGCCTCGTGGGCCACCTACCGCGCCCTGCGGGAGCGCCTCGCCGCGCCGCTCGCCCCTTGGGCGACCGCCGCCGAGCTGGCAGAGCGCTTCGCCCCTCTGCGCCCCCTGACCCTTGCCACCGCTACCGACGGCAACCACGGTCGCGCCGTGGCGCACGTGGCATCCCTGCTGGGCCTCGGCGCGCGCATCTTCGTCCCCGCTGGCGCCGCTCAGGCCCGCCTTGACGGCATCGCCAGCGAGGGCGCCGAGGTCGTCATCGTCGACGGCGGCTATGACGACGCGGTCGCCCGCGCCGCCGCGGAGGCAGGACCGCGCTGCCTCGTGATCTCCGACACCTCGTGGCCCGGCTACGAGGACATCCCGCGTTGGGTCGCCGAAGGCTACTCCACCCTCTTCTGGGAGATCGAAGACGCCCTCGCCACTCGCGGCGAGACGGGACCCGACCTGGTCCTCGTCCCCGTGGGCGTCGGCGCGCTGGCTGCCGCCGCCGCGCGCCATTATCGCCGGTCGGGCACCGTGCCGTCTCCGCGCCTGGTCAGCATCGAGCCGGACCATGCTGCCTGCGCGCTCGCCTCCGCCGCGGCTGGCCATCTCGTCAGCCTCCCTGGCCCATGCGACTCCATCATGGCCGGCCTCAACTGCGAGACCCCGTCGGAAACCGCCTGGCCCGAGGTCTCCGCCGCCTACGATGCCTTCCTCGCCATCGAGGACGAGCGTGCCCGCGAGTCGATGCGCCAACTGGCCGCCGCGGGCGTAATGGCGGGCGAAACCGGTGCGGCCGCGTTGGGCGGGCTGCTCGCGCTCGTGCGGGATCGCGCGGCGGCCGCTGCCCGCGCCGCGCTTGAAGTGGGCCCCACCACCCGCGCGCTGGTCATCTGCACCGAAGGCGCCACCGATCCCGCCGCCTACGCGCGCATCGTCGGCACGGCACACCGAGATTAGGAACGAACCACCGAGGACGCAGACGGAGATGAAACCACAGGGCACAGAGGACACGGAGGGCCTGAGAGGAACGGAGGCCGCAGAGGTCGCGGAGAGTCGGAACGAGAGGGAGGAGAGGGAGGAGAGAGCGGATTGGACATCTCGCCTCCGAGCCACCAAATAGACACCAAGCGTAGTGCGCCCTGGTAGTGGGAGATGGGCTGTCGGCCGCCCTACGTCTCTCCTCTCATCTCTCCTCCGTGCACTCTGTGTTCTCTGTGGGTACGTCTCGTCCTCCGCGTCCTCGGCGGTTAATTCCTCCGTCTCCCCTCTCTGCTCCTCTGTGTGCCCCAAGTGGGGGACCCCAGCCCCCAGTGGGGGACCCCGCCTCTGTTTCCTCATTGTGAATCTCTCCCTATTCCCCCCTCCTCCCTGTGACGTCGTCTTCCCTCGCGACGTGACTACTTGCCAGCGCCAGGTAGAATGGAATGGCGAAGTGCTGAGTGACCGACCCGCGCCCGCCGGGAGACCGGCGATACACATGGGCGCCGCGGGTCGGTCTGGAGGAGGTTGCGCGTGCTGAAGTGGCTGAGCCCGTTGCTGCTCGCCTTACCGGTGGCCCTGTTGGGGGTGCTGTTCGGGTGGCGCCCGCTCCTGATCTTCATCCTGGCGATGATCTCGCTCGTCCCCCTCTCTGCCATCATTGGGAGCTACACCGAGCGCCTTGGCCAGTACTATGGTGAGGTCGCCAGCGGCCTGCTGGATGCCACCTTCGGCAACGCGCCCGAGATCATCATCGGCATCCTGCTCATCCTGGGCATCGCCCCGGTGCCAGGAACTGACCAAATCATCAAAGCGCTCATCATCGGCTCGATCGTGAGCAACGCCCTCTTCGTGTTGGGCAGCTCCATCTTCGTCGGCGCCCTGCGTAATGGCCGGATGGTCTTCAGTCCCGACCGCGCCGGCAGCTACGCCTCGATGCTGGCGCTGGCCGTCGCCGGCCTCGCCCTGCCCGCGCTGGCGGTCTTCGTCGGCAACGGCACCGTCAAGCTGAGTAAGCCCGACGACCAGATTCACCTGAGCGTGGTCGTCGCCATCGTGCTGCTGGTGAGCTACGCCGCCTATCTCGCCTCCACGATCTTCAACGTCGGCGAGCGCGGCCATCCCTCCCGCCGCGAACGCGGCGAGCGGCACGCAGGCGAGGCGGCACGCCGTGAGATCGCGGAGCGGAATCACGAGCACGTCGCCGAGGTCGCGCCAGTGCTCGGCGATGGACATGGCGGCGCACCTACCGAGGTCGAGCGACTGGAACGCGCGGAGGAGGACGACGAAGCGAAGGCGCGAGCGAAGCGCGCGGAGCTGCGGCGGGGCAATGGCCGCCGCATCGCCGGCACCATCGCCATCCTCGCCGTGGCAACCGCGCTCGTCGTCGTCGCCAGCATCGTGCTCGTCTCGGTGATGGACGACGTCATCATCCACACGGCCAAGAGCTCGTTCCCCCTGCGCCCGTTCTTCGTCGGCTTCGTGGTGCTGCCCTTCATTACCAACGCGGTCGAGCAAGTCGGCGCCATCACCTGTTCGCTCCGCAACAACATGGAAGAGGCGATGGCCATCGCCGCCGGCTCGGGCGTGCAGATGGCGCTGCTGGTGGCGCCGGTGCTGCTGCTGGCGAGTCTGGCGCTAGGCCATCCGCTGGCCCAGGGGCTCGTCTTCTCCAAGTTGGAGCTGATCATCGTCACCCTCGTCACCTTCGTCTACGCGCTGGTGAGTTTGGATGGTGAGACCACCTGGCTGGAGGGTCTGCAGCTCATCGCCTTCTACGTGATGGTGGCCGCCGCCGCCTTCTTCTTCCCGGCTGGATAACCTAGCCGTGGGGAGGTGCGGCACGTGAAGCGATCTACCAGCCGAAAGGTGTTGTTGATCGGTCTCGCCCTTCTTCTGCTTGCGCTGGCCGTGTTCTTCATCCCTGGCAGATTCATCGCGGGAGATATCCCGCGCGGGTCGTGCTTGGCTATGGCTCGGTGGTGTTATGGGCATTGGGTGCGCTTCTCGGCACCTTCGCCTGGATCGGCGCGCTGGTTCGGATGGCCCAATTACGCCGCTGGGGCTGGTTCGCCGCCCTACTCCCGATCAATGTCGCGATGTTTATGTACATCCATCATGGACCGGATGAGCCCGCGTAGCGCTTGGGCATGGCGCGAAACCGCCTCCACGTGCCTGGACATCTTCGGCCAGGGCGAGTCGGTCAACATCGCACTGGGATATACCCGCGCGAATCCGACGCTGGCAGGGGCTACAGCGCCGTCGCGCGCGAATGATGCCTATACTTGTACCGAGGGGCGGTTCCGCCTGAAGGTCGCCATGCGACGGGCCTCCCCCAGATACCCTCTGAAGACGCGACGGGCGTCTACCGGACGCCCCGACCAAGCCTCCGACTACGAAGGCCACCTACTTGGCCTACGCGGAAATGGTGAGACTCCACTCGCCTCGTCCTTAGCTGCCATTGCCGCGGGTCTGGCCCCCCTCGCCCCGCAGGCAGAGGTGCTGGGGGTGAGGACCCTCTCCCGCCCTCCTCTGTGTGCCCCCAATGGGGTCCCCCAGCCCCCACTGGGGGACCCCGCCTCCGTTTCCTCATTGTGAATTCCTCTCCTTCTCCGCCGCGAAGGGACCCCGCCCATGCCGGTCGCACCCGCTACCCTGCTGGCCGCCCTCGGCGAGCGCATGGGGGGACGCGTTCGCGCCGCGATCGATACCGATGCT
>JANWHL010000203.1 GCA_025450405.1 Ktedonobacterales bacterium | reverse complement strand
TATCAGCAAGGCGGTGCAGGGGTACGTCGAGGGGCAGGGCTGCGCGGTCGTGCGGCAATATGTGGGGCATGGGATTGGACGCGCGTTGCATGAGGAGCCGTCGGTGCCGAACTACTTCGACCCGGACCCGCGCGTGCCCGACCCGCGGCTGCGGCCGGGGATGGTGATCTGCATCGAGCCGATGGTGAACCTGGGCGCGGCGGACACGCGCGAGCTGCGCGACCGCTGGACGGTGGCGTCGGCGGACGGGAGCCTGTCGGCGCATTTCGAGCACACCGTGGCGGTCACCAGTGGCGAGCCGGATGTGCTGACGGCGCACGTGGCCTCCCCCGCGGCGTGATGCCAAGCCTGAATGGAGCCGCTCCCGAAGGTGCTGCACGGGCGGAAGGCGTTGTTCGTCGTGCCGCTGTATGTCGGTCCGGTCGAGGAGGGCGAGCGTGCCCTGGCGCCGCTCCGGGGGGGTGGGCGCCCGCTGGCCGATGCGATCGCCCCAATTCCCTACCTCGCGTTTCAGCAACAACTGGACACGATCGCGCCGCACGGCGCGCATGGATGGAGCCGCGCTTGCTTGCGCGTGCTCGGGGTGCCGCTCGCGCTGGCGTGCCTGGTCGCAGTAGCTCTGACTAGCCTGGGCGCATGTGGCCGGACCGCGCCGGGAACGCCCACTGGCGCATCACTCCCGGCACCGCCATCGTTTCTCCCCACGCCGCCTGCGTTTCCTACCGGCCCCTTTGTCGCCATGACCGTGTCCACCTTTCTGAGGCACGGGTACACCAGGCCTGGAGATCTTTGTGACGCCGACCTGGTAGCCGTCGCGGCTGTCGCCCGCTACGGCGGGGCGCACTAGAACAGCGCCGACGGGAACCGCCCGGCCAGCGTGACCCCACAGGAATTGACTCGGCGCGGCTACGCGGTCGTCACCCCGATGGCCTTCTCACAGTGGCAGGTCCTGAGCGACCGGCGGGTCGGACCAACGCGCGAGTACGCGGCGCGTGGGGGACACGCGGGGAACGTCTACTACTACGCGGAACCCGGCCCTAAGCCGCCGGTGGGCCAACGCTACATCCTGGTCTTTCAAGCGTCGCCGTTACCGGGGGCGGGGTCCGGCGCCCAGGAGGCTGATCGGCTCATGGAGCTCTTTGCCGCGCTGACGGTCAACCAACAGAACGAGGTCTATTTCGCGTATTCCAAGGTGTGGGTCCCGTTGCCAGCCCTCGCTGGCGAACTCGCGCACTGCCTGGGCAATCACGCCACGACGCCCACTAGCTAGTTGGGGACCCGGCACCTGAATGGGATGGCCCTCTTCCGCTCGCTCCGGATCCATGGAGTGCGCGAACAGGAGCCCAAGGGATCGTGTGGCCGCCCGCCGTCTTGGACGCATCGCGCCACTTGCTCGAAGGTCCCTCCGCTCAAACCTCGCTTGCCGCCAGAATACCCCTTGCGGCGGGCGCGCGCGGGTGCTATACTTGGAAGTTGGCTGCAGCTTTTTCCGCGGTGCGCGTCTACCCCGCCACCCCAGCCTGGGGGATCGATCCCCACGGATCAGTCCCTCGAGGATATGTCGCCTACCGTCCGCCGCGCCGAGGCCGCCTCGCGGCCTGGCACCGGTGGCGCGGTAGGCTGTCGGGTTTTCGCCGCCGATGCCTGTTCCCATTGTGTTCCCCTCCCGTTGCCATCCTGGACTCGTCGGCCCAGGATCGGGCACGCCGCGGCGCCCATGCGCTGACGGCGCGCTCGCGCGGCCGTTGGGGGGCTGTGGGACCTGAGGCGCCAGTGGCGGCCATTTGAGAATTCTACCGCCAGGCGTGGCGCGCGCCGCGGGTCAGCCGTATGACCATGAAAGGAACGTATGCCCAAGCGAGACGTGATCGAGGTCGAGGGGACCATCATCGAGTCCCTCCCGAACGCGATGTTCCGGGTGACGCTGAACGACAACGGCCACACGGTGCTGGCGCACCTTTCGGGCAAGATTCGCCTGAATTTCGTGCGCATCGTGCCAGGGGATAAGGTGAAGGTGGAGCTCTCGCCCTATGACTTGAGCAAGGGTCGCATCACCTGGCGCGTGCGCGGCTGAGGTCGCGCGCCAGGGTCGTGACGCCGTCGTGGTGCCGTGCGGCTAGGCCGCGCGTGCCCGATGAGGGCGCGGCGGGTTCATGCGGGCCTCTGGGCGGCGACATGCGAACGCCCCGCTGGTGGGACGCGCCGGGGAAGCCACGCGGCGGACGCGGACCGGCGGGCGCGGACTGGCGGCCAGGTGCGACCGCGGTCTCGCGAGGGGTGTGACGCCAGACTACTCACGGGTGGGGACGCCATCCGGGTGGGACGGCGTGGGGCAGACGGTGGGCACCACCGTCATGGTGACGAAACTGGGGGCGGCTGGTGCCGGGCGCCCCGCGAGGGTGCCGGAGACCCGGCCAGAGTGAGGACGGACCGCGATGAAAGTGCGGGCATCGGTGAAGCCGCGCTGCGAAGCCTGCAAGGTGATCCGGCGCCACCATGTGGTGATGGTCATCTGCAAAAAGAATCCGAAGCACAAGCAGCGTCAGGGATAAGACGCCGGTTGCCCGATCATCCAAGGGGTGGTCGGGCGGCGGTGTTTCCAGGCGATATTTCCAGGGGCCTCGCGCGAGGCCCAGACCGCGACCAGTATCAGCCCGCGCGGGGCGCGGAGTAGGGCGACACGAGATCAGGAGGAACCGGCGCATGGCCAGAATCGCCGGCATTGACATTCCACGCGAGAAGCGTGTGGAGATCGGGCTGACGTACATCTTCGGCATCGGCCAGACGCGGAGCCGCGAGGTGCTGGCGCGGACGCGGGTGAGCCCCGACACGCGGGTGAAGAACCTGACCGAGGAAGAAGTTGCCCGGCTCCGCGAGTTCATCGACCGCAACTTCAAAGTGGAGGGCGACCTCCGCCGCGAAGTGGACATGAACATCAAGCGGCTGATCGAGATCAACAGCTACCGCGGCATGCGGCATCGGCGCAACCTGCCGGTGCACGGCCAGCGGACACGCACTAACGCGCGCACGCGGCGCGGCCCCAAGAAGACGGTGGCGGGGCGCAAGAAGGCCACGAAGAAGTAAGCCCCATCGGGGGTACACGGTCGCCGCGACGGTGGCCGGCGCGCACGGGCGCCGCCGGACCCGCCGGCCAGCGCGGGGAGCCGAGAGGAGCGAGCAGGCATGGCGGAAAAGGCACCCAAGCGCGGTCCGGGTCGCCCACGGCGGCGCGAACGGAAGTCCGTGCCACGGGGTCAGGCGCACATCCAGTCGACGTTCAACAATACGATCGTGACGATCACGGACCCCAACGGCAACGTGGTGTCGTGGAGCAGTGCCGGGGCGGTCAGCTACAAGGGTTCGCGCAAGAGCACGCCCTACGCGGCCCAGCTGACCGCGGAGAGCGCGGCGCGCAAGGCGATCGAGCATGGCGTGCGGCAGATCGAGGTCTATGTGAAGGGGCCGGGCGCGGGGCGCGAGGCGGCGATCCGCTCGCTGCAGACGTCCGGGCTGACGGTGGTCTCGATCACGGATGTGACGCCGATCCCGCACAACGGCTGCCGTCCGCCCAAGCGACGGCGTGTCTAGCGCCGAGGCTCGTGACGTGGCTGGCGGCGCGTCTGGAGTACGCCTGGCATCGGCCTGGCGCGTGTCTGGTGGCGCCTTGCTGAAGTGTCATCAGGTTGTCCTCGCCGTCCCGCGATGGACGGCGTTCGGTGTTCTCCGGTCCACCGCGGTCGATGTTCCTCTCATCGGTCCGCGGCCTATTCGCGCGGCCCCCGGCGGCCGCGCCTGGCGACGGCGCGCGATCCGGAAATCGCGCGGCCGTTGACGATGCTGACCTCCACGGCGCGACGCGCGCCCGGGCCGCTGCGGCTGGCGGCGCGGGCGACGACACACCGGGAGGTGTTGGCCACGCACCCCGGTGTAGGCCGTGTACGCACTGGAGATCCTGGTCCCTGGGGACCACCCAACGACGAGCCTACTCCCCGCGGGCCGGGCCCGCGAAGCGCGCGGCCCGCGGGCGCGCGCCAGCGCAGACGAGACAATTTGTGACCGGAGACCGGACACGGGCGCGAGCCCGCCCGGAGGAGGATAACAGCCAGCGATGGCACGCTACACTGGACCAGTCTGCAAGCTCTGCAGACGTGAGGGCGTCAAGCTCTTTCTCAAGGGCGACCGCTGCATGAGCGCCAAGTGCGCCATCGAGCGGCGCAATACGCGTCCCGGCCAGCACGGCCAGGGACGAACGCGCAAGCCGTCGGGCTATGCGCTGCAGTTGCGCGAGAAGCAGAAGGTGCGCCGGATGTACGGCGTGCTGGAGCGCCAGTTCCAGCGCTATTACGACGCGTCGGCGCGACGCGCCGGCAAGACGAGTGAAAACCTGCTCCAGCGGCTGGAGATGCGGCTGGACAGCGTCGTGTATCGCCTGGGCTTCGCCGATTCGCGCGCGCAGGCGCGCCAGTTGGTGACGCATGGGCATTTTCAGGTGAATGGCCGCAAGACCGACATCCCCTCGATGATTCTCAAGCCGGGGATGGAGGTGGCCGTCCGCCCGCGCAGCAAGAACCTGGAGTACTTCAAGGCCCGCGCGCTGATGGTGACGCAGAAGGGTGTGCCCGGCTGGCTGCGGCTGGACGCCAACGCGCTCTCCGGCCAGGTGCTGGCGCTGCCCGCGCGGCAGGAGCTCGAGCTGCCTTTCGACGAGGCGCTCGTGGTCGAGTACTACCAGCGATAGGAGGAGGGTTCCCCGTGCTTGATATCGCACTGCCTCGCATCCAGTCCACGGAGTCTTCACCTGATTATGCCAGCTTCGATATCGAGCCGCTTGAGGCGGGGTACGGGATGACCCTGGGCAACGCGCTGCGGCGCGTGTTGCTCTCGTCGCTGCCGGGATCCGCGGTCACGTCCATCAAGATCGAGGGCGTGCAGCATGAGTTCCAGGACATTCCCCACGTCAAGGAGGATGTCACCGACATCGTCCTGAACGTCAAGCGGATTCGCCTGCGCTCGTTCTCGGAGCACCCGGTGACGATGCACCTGGAGGTAACGGGCGAGCGCGAGGTGACGGCGGCGGACATCCAGGTGCCAAGCACCATCGAGGTCGTCAACCCTGAGCAGCCCATCTGCACGCTGGACGGCCCCGACGCGCGGCTGGAGATGGAGCTGGTGGTCGAGACCGGCAAGGGCTACATCCCAGCCGAGTCGAAGGAAGATCAGCCCATCGGGGTCATCCCGGTGGACGCTATCTACACGCCAGTGCAAAAGGTCCAGTACGCCGTGGAGCACACGCGCGTTGGGCAGATGACCAACTACGACAAGATCATCCTCCAGGTGTGGACCGACGGCACGATCACGCCAGACGAGGCGATGCGCCAGGCGGCGCAGGTGCTGGTCCAGCACTTCCAGATGATCGCGGAGTACGAGAAGGTCATCGACACGGGCCCTAGACCGATCGAGGCGGGCCCGGGTGGTGCGCCGGGGCTGACGGAGTATCCGATCCCGGCGAAGATCTTCGACACGCCGATCGAGGATCTCGACCTCACGGTGCGCTCGTTCAATTGTTTGAAGCGCAGCGGCGTGCTGAAGGTGGGGCAGATCCTGATGATGAACCAGGACGACCTGCTGGCGGTGCGCAACTTCGGCGAGAAGAGTCTGCAAGAGCTGCGCGACAAGTTGCTGTCGCGGGGCTTCCTTCCGCATGTCCGTCCGACGGAACGGTCGGAGCGTGGTGGGCTGGCCGACTATGACGGCGACTTGAGCGACGAGCAGGAGGAGTAAGGTGAGGCACCGTATCGCGGGCAACCGCATCAACATGGCCGAGCCACGGCGGCGCGCCGCGTTCCGGAGCATGATCGAGGGGCTCTACCTCCACGAGCACATCACGACAACCGAGGCACGGGCCAAGGCGGTGCGGGGTGAGGCCGAGGAGCTGATCACCAAAGCAATCCGCGGGCACAAGGCTTCGATGGCCCACCTACGCGGGGTGGTGGAGGACGAGTATCGCGCCGAGCAGGTGCTGGCCCTGGCCCGCCGGGGACGGTTCACGCTGGACGAGAAGGTCGCCACCAACGAGGAGCGCGACGCGCAGGGCAAGTACCCGCTGCGCCCGGAGGCACGCCGGCTGCTCGAAGACAAGCTGGCCGCGCGCAAGAAGGAGCTGCTCGGGCTCTTCGCCAACAATCAGGAAGAGGCCGCGGCGGCGCTCATGGCGGCGCGCGAGGCGCTGGCCATCGAGCTGCACGCCCGCCGGACGATTCTCAAGCATCTGCCCCGCCCGCTGACGGTGGCCAAGATGTTCGAGCAGTTCGTCCCGCGCTTCAGCGAGCGGCCCGGAGGCTACACGCGCATCACGAAGATCGGCCGCCGGCAGGGCGACGCGTCGGAGATGGTGCGCCTGGAACTGGTGGAGTAGGTGCGCGACCCGCGGCGCGCCGCGGTGGAGCGATGACCGTGGAGCGATGACGTTGTGCGGGAATCCACGCCAGGTGCTCCCCGTGAAGGCGCGTACGGAATCGATCGCGCTGTGGATCGCGTACGATGGGACCGACTTCGCGGGCTTTCAGCGCCAGGCGGCCGAACACGGGCCGACGGTACAGGGGGCCATCGAGGCGGCCATCCGGGCGGTCGCGGGCGAGGAGGTGACGATCGTAGCCGCGGGACGGACCGATAGCGGGGTCCACGCCACGGGCCAGGTGGTGAGCTTTCGCTCAGACGCCCGGCTGACGGCGCGGGCCTGGGGACGGGCGCTGAACGCGCACCTGCCGCGGTCGGTGGCGGTGCGAGCGGCGGCGCCAGTGGCGGCCGAGTTCCACGCGCGCTACAGCGCGCTGGCACGCTCATACCGCTACCAGATCCTCTGGGATCCGGCGCCGGCCCCGCTCGCGGAGCGGTACGCGCTGCGGGTGGCGCGCCGGCCGGATGTGGCGGCGATGGACCTGGCGGCGGTGGTTTTGCGCGGCGAGCACGACTTTGCCGCGTTCGGCTCCAGCCCACGGGACCAACGCCGCGACGGAGTGCGCGGGCATTGTGTGCGAGTGCTGAGCGAGGCGCGCTGCCGCTGGGTGGGGCGCCGAGGCGGCTTCGCGGACACGACCGCGGAGGCCATCGCGGTCGCCTCCCCAGGGGCGACATCCACGGAGGCGACATCTACGGAGTCGACATCTACGGAGACCGCGGCGGGCACGTCCATCTGGTGCGAGTTCACCGCCAACGCCTTTCTGACCGGGATGGTGCGGCGGATGGTTGGCACGCTGCTGTTGGTTGGCGCTGGCCGGCTGACGGCGGCGGGGCTCGCGGCGATCTTGGAGGCGCGAGCGAAGACGCATCCCGGCGCGGCGGTGGCGGCGCGGGGTCTCTGTCTCGTCGGGGTGACCTACCCGGCGGGGGCGGTCGAATGGGAGAGTGTAGGATGAATCCGAAGACATACAGCGCGAAGGCCAGCGAGCTGGATCACCATTGGTATGTGATCGACGCCGATGGGATGGTGCTCGGGCGGCTGGCCTCGCAGGCGGCGCAAATTCTGCGTGGCAAACACAAGCCGACCTTCACGCCGCACATGAACGGCGGCGATTTCGTGGTGGTGGTCAATGCCGCCAAGGTGGCCGTGACCCGGAACCGCCTCGACAGCAAGATGTATTACCGGCACAGCCAGTATCCCGGCGGACTGAAGTCGGAGACGCTGCGCCAGTTGCTGGCGCGCAAGCCGGAGCGGGCCATCGAGCTGGCGATCGAGGGCATGCTGCCGCACAACCGGCTGGGCGACGACATCATGGGCCACTTGAAGGTCTATGCCGGGCCGACGCACCCGCACCAGGCGCAGAAGCCGATCCCCTGGCAGGCGCCGAAGGCCGAGCCGGTGGAGGCCGCCACGAGCCTGGCGGTGAGCGCGGAGCAGGCGGCGGACACCAGCGCGAAGAAGAGCGCTAGCAAGACTACGGATAAGACTACGGATGAGGACGCGGAAGCTGACACGGCGGCCGCGACGACGGAAGCTTAGTAGACGACCGGAGGAGCCACCTTGGCGGAGCGCACACTCTACTACTACGGTACGGGCCGGCGGAAGACCGCCGTGGCCCGCGTGCGCCTGTATCCCAACGGGGACGGCGCGATGACCATTAACGGGCGCGACGCGGCGGACTATCTGGGCCAGCAGACGCTGCTCACCCAGGCGAGGGCCCCGCTGCGCTTGCTGGAGCTCGCGGGCCGCTTTGACGTGCGTGTCAAGGTGGTGGGCGGCGGTGTCAGCGGCCAGGCGGGAGCCATCCGCCACGGTGTCGCGCGGGCGCTGGTGCGCGCCGATGCCGACCAGAAGCCCGCGCTGCGCAAGGCTGGTTTCCTCACGCGGGATCCCCGCATGAAGGAGCGCAAGAAGTACGGCCTCAAGCGCGCGCGCAAGGCGCCGCAGTACACCAAGCGGTAGTCACGCGTCTCCCTTCGGCTCGGCCACCCGTCGCGAGCGACGACGGGTGGTATACTGAGCAGGCGGGGCCGCGCGCCCGCGCGCCCGCGACCGGTGGGTGCGCGGCGCGGCCATGCGGTGGGAGCGGCCATGCGGTGGGAGGTGAACGCGATGCAGGATGCTTGGGTGCGGCCCAACGAAGCGGCGGCGCGGGGCGGCGCGGCACTTGGCCCGCGGCCGGGCGATCCCAACTGGCGCCAGCGCTGGCTGGCGGCGGTGCGCGAACGTCTGCGGGCGACCCCGGAGCGCCGGCGTGAGCTGGCGGCGGCGCGGGCGGCACAGCTGGCGCGCGAC
>JANWHL010000202.1 GCA_025450405.1 Ktedonobacterales bacterium | reverse complement strand
GGTTGGTCGTGAGTCGCGGGGTGGCTACGCGGGCCGGCGGCGCGGGAGATCGGCGTCCGCCAGCGGCTCGGAGTGGGGTCCGGTGCCGGCCGCCGCTGGACCTTTGAGCAGGTGGAACATGATCTTGAGCGCCAGGATGCGGCGCACGGAAGTGTCCACCTGGCGCATGCTCAGGGTGCCGTTCGCCAGCGCCTGCTTAAGGCTGGCCTCGATGTCTTGCATCATGTCGGGCGCCCAGGGGGCCAGCACCATGTCGTCGCCCGCCTCGATGGCCAGCACGGCGGCGTCGGCGAACGACTGCGGGAAGGTGTCGTGGATACCATTGGCCAGCAGCGACTTCTCCACCCCGTCCATGTACAGGCCGTCCGTGATCACCACGCCGTCGTAGTGGAGCTCGTCGCGCAGCACGCCGGTGATGGTTGCCCGGGACAACTCCGACGCCCAGTGGGGGTCGAGCGCGTCCACCTGCTCGTCGGTGGTCATGATCATATGGACCTGCCCGGTGGCGATCAGTGCGCGATAGGGCGCGAACTCCGTCGCCTCCAGCTCCGCGCGGGTGCGATTCACTATCGGGAGGCTGGTGTGGGCGTCGGTCGTGGCCGCTCCCAGGCCGGGGAAGTGCTTGATCGTGCCGATGACGCCGTGGCTCTGCAACCCCTGGAGCCAGGCACCCGCGTATTTGACGACCGTCTTAGGGTCGGAGCCGAACGTGCGGTCGCCCAGATCGGGCCCGTCCACGAGCGCCACGTCCACGTCGGGGGCGATGTCCACGTTCAGACCAAAGCTGAGCATGTCGTGTGCTACGCGCGCACCCTCGCTCTCGGCCACGCCGGGTTTGCCCGTCGCGGCCATTTCGCCGGCCGACATGCGATAGCCCAGATATGGCTGGAGCCGATCCACATACCCGCCCTCCAGGTCGAGGAAGGTGAACATCGGGATCGGGCTGTCGCGCCGGGCGGCACCCAGCATGTCCAAGATCTGCCGCTGTGTGCCCATGGCGTACGTGTACAGGATGACGCCGCCTGGGTGGAAAGGCACCACCAGCGAGCGCTGCATGGGCGTATAGGTCTTGTCCGTGAACTGCATGATGATCAACTGGCCGAGCTTGTCGTCCAGCGACATGTGCGCCACCAGCTCCGACGCCTGCTGGTTCACTGTGTGCCCGCGCGGCAGCAGCAGGGCTGGCTGGCTCACGCCCGATTGGGTCTTGGACATGGTGACCCCACCTGGCACCTGGCCGCACGCCGCCAGCACCAGCAGCCAGAGCGAGCTCGCCAGCAGTGCCGTCCGGCGCGCCGCGGCGACCCAGCCGCGCCGCTCCGCGCGCCGACTTGATCGCAATCCGGCCCACGATCGCGCTGTCCCTGCCATCCGCGTCTCCCGCCGCTCCCGCGCGATCGTCACGCTGTCCTCGCGCCGCTGGCCCACTGGCCCATTACCGACCTAGCGGCGGATCACCGATTTGGCCGCTCAGCCACCTGGCTGCCTCTACTATAACGTACGGCGACGCGCGTGCCTATCCGAACAGGACGGCTGGCTGACGACATCAGGCCTCACCGGGCTCCGCCTCGACGCCATCCCACAGCGAGCGTGTCCGCACTGGTGGCACACTGCTTTCATCCGCTTCCGGCGACCCAGCCGCCGCGAGGTCGGGTCGCGCACGGCGCCGTCCGTGGCTCCCCCGACGAGCACTACCCGGCGTATTCCGGCGCTCCGGCCGTCGCGGTTCCACGGTCCGCCCGGTCGCCTCCTCGGCCGCCCAGAGCGCGGGCTGCCAGAGCGCGTCGGGTAACGGCTCGACATCGGCGAATGTGACCGGGTGATCGATCATGGATGCTCCACCGCACTGTTTCAGGGTCGCACGGACGTACGTCAACACATCGGGGAGCGCCTCGCGTATCTGCGCGGTGCTAAAACGGAGCACCTTCCAACCGCGGGCGGTCAGGAAGTTGTTGCGGCGATTGTCATACGCGGCCTTCACGGGGTTGGCGTGGTACGCGTCGCCATCGCACTCCACATCCAGATTGCCCGCATTCCCGAAGATGGCGAAGTCCAGCGCGTAGCGCCGCTGCCAGTCGCCATCCACGAAATACTCGCGCTCAGCCTCGATGCCGTCATCCTTGAGCGCGCGCCAGAGTACGTCTTCGAGCGGACTGGCATGAAACAGGTCGTTGATCTCGCCGGCTGTCTCCAGTTTGGCGCGCGTGGTTGGGATGAGGACGATGCGCCGCAACCGCTGGCTCGGTATAGGATGGGGTAGGAGGTTGAGCGGGCCGAGATCCAGACGCAGGTAGGGCTGGTCCGCGCGCGGATGCTCCGGCTCGTCCGGCAGCAGCTCGCGCCGCTGGCGCTCCACCACCGCGCGGATCGGCGCGACCCAGCGCACCTGGCAGCCCTCGTCGCGGAAGGCGCTCGGCAGGTAGAGCGCCAGACTGCGCACGCGACCTCGCAACAGCGGATCCCGCAGGGATTCCGGCACTGTCGCGACGGGGACACGATACCAGCCCTCGTCGCGGGCGCGGGCGAAGTCCGCGCGCGTCTTCACGTTGCCTACCAGCGCGTCCACCAGCGGGTGATCGTTCACCCGCGTCGTCCCTGTGCCTGCCGGTCTATGGCCGATTGCGCCCGCCTCCGCCCCCATGATGCCGCCCCTCCGCCCTGACCCGGGTGCGGACCCTCGTGCCGATCCCGGTAGAGTCTGCCCGCAGCATATCATGGGCGCGCAAGCCATTCGGGTGGGCCGCCTGAGCCATTCAAGGTTCGCTCCGGGTACGAGCCGGGCGTGGGTCGGGCGGGCGTCCCTGCCGAGGGCGACGGGGGTGGTGGAGCGAGGAGGCGCCCTGAAGGACGCGGCGAATCCGCCCGGCAAGGCTCCCAGCGGGTAGGCGGTGGAGAGCCCACGGCCGCGCACGGCGCCAGCGCGGGCGTGGATTCGGCGCGCAAGCCGTTCGGGTGGGCCGCGCTGGGTGGGCTCGCTGGCCGCCAACACACCGCTTACGCCGGCTGCCACACCTCCGCGAACTTGTCGCCGGCAATCGCCACCCGCCGTCCGTCTGGCGACCACGCCACCGCCCGTGCGCCTTGCGGCGCGAAGCCGCCGTTGAACAGCGCCGCGCTCGTGTTCGTGTCGTACACGTAGCGCGGGCTGGCCGTGGCCGCATCCCAAATTTGAATCGACTCCTCGACGCCCAATGAGACGATGCGCGTCCCATCGGGCGACCACGCGAGCGCCTGGACCCCAGACCGACTCAAAACTTTCTCGCTGCCAAAGAAGCCCGCGATCTGATGACCGCCGTAGGTGACGAGCTGCCGCCCCGTCACCACATCCCAGATCGTGATCGTGTCCGCGATCTCGCCGCCGATTGCGAGGCGCTGGCTATCCGGAGACCATGCCGCCGCCAGCGTGCTTCCATGGTCCTTGGCCACCGTGTGGCCGAAGACCGCCCGCCCGGTCGCGAGGTCCCACACGCGCTCGCGCACCTGATCGCGCGCGTCGACCTCCGCCGCGACCCTCCGGCCATCTGGCGACCACATGAGTTTCCAGGCGTAGTCCAGCAAGGTCGCGCGCGCGGCATTGAGGAAGACGCGTCCGGTGGTGACCTCCCACACACGCACACTGCCGTCCTGGTCGGCGGCGGCCAGGTCCTGGCCATTGGGTGACCACGCCACCTCATCGGCGGTCGCGTCCGCGAACGCCGCGAGCACCGCACCGCTTGTCGCGTCCCGCACTTCCACCCCGGATGGCTGGTTAAGTGCCGCGATCCGTCGGCCATCTGGCGACCACGCGAGGCCGCGTTGCCCTGGCGAGGCCGTGTTCGAAACGATGGTGCTTCCGGTGGCGGTATTCAGCACCACCAGCGGGTGCGCGGTGTCCGCCAGCGCGAGGCGTGTCCCATCGGGCGACCACGCCAGCCGTATCGGCGAATCCCGTCTGGCCCGGTAGGTGAACCGCGCGCGACCACTGGCGGCGTCCCAGACCTGGACGGTCCCGTCGTCGCCCACCGAGGCGATGCGCTTGCCGTCGGGCGACCACGCCACCACGTAGACCTCCGTCTGCCCACGGTGAATCACGAACGCGTATTGGCCGTAGTAGGGGAGGGGATTGACGAACACCAGCAGCGGGGCGTGGATGATCAGGGAGAGCGCCCAGAGGCCACCAGCCATGATCACCGCCAGCGCCACCACCAGGACCAGACAGCCGCGCGCGCGCGCCAGGCAGCCCCGCGCGGCGTGGCGCGCCAGCATAGGCGCCATACCTGCTTGCCCTCTGGGCAACGGCGCTTCGGAGTATGCCGACCACCGCATCGTCCCACTCCTCACCAGTCGGCCTCGCGGGTCCTTCTGGGCATGGCCGCGCCCGACCGAGGCCAGTTCGTATGCCGGGCGGGTCCGGATAGTCGGTCTCCGCACAGGCGCGCGGCGTGAGCGCGGCGCCATGCACCGCACATCGCGTACCGCGCCCGGCGGGCGCGCACGCGTGTGGGCCGCCCTGGCCCGAGCGTCTTCATGTGCGGGTGGGGCCGCCGGCTGCCGGCCTAGCAACCATACGTGAGCGAGCAGAACACCAGGCTCCAACGCGGCAGGCCGAGGCCGGGCGTGCCGAAGCGCCAGCCCACGGCCGTTCCGCCAGTCGAAGAGCTTTGGGTCCACTGCCAGAAGTCATTTGGCTCGGTTCCACAACCGTTGGCGTTATTGGCTTGCGGATTCCAGCGACTCCATCCCGCGCGCCGCAGCGCCAAGGTCAGATAGGCGGTAATGTTCTGTGCGGTCGAGTTTGGCGTGCACTCCATCCAGAAACCAGCGCCGGCCGCGCCGCTGAGAAAGGTCGAGATCGTCCCGGGCGGCACCGGAAACGCCCCCAGTGTTCCTGGCACTGGCGTCATGGACGCGCACGTGAACGGCGCAGGAGTAGTTGTCGATGTGCTCGTGGCCGTGGCCGCGGAGACGCTGCCTCCGATGCCTTGTGGACCGCTCGCGCTCCCGCATGCCACACAGGCGAGCAGCGCCAGTCCCAGCGCACAGAACGCGATCAACCGCGGCGCCGCCTCGCGCCAGCTCCATCCTACGGAGAGCATTGGGGCGTCCTTCTACCTGTCGGCGCAAGCTGCCACGTGTGCTGCCAGCGCATGGCGCGCCCATCCGGCTGGCGCGTCGCCCGCAGCATAACATGACCGGGCAATAGCCGCACGCGTGGCCATGATGTAGAAATGAACAACTGCCGCAGCGGCATTGTCAGCATTCAGATCATGGATCGGCGCGGCGCGACAAGATGAGCGCAAGGCGCCTCGTCGTTTCGGCATCGAGGATGCTTTGGCCCCGTGGAACGAAGTCACCGGGGGGCCACGCCATGCGAACACCACCACGCCACACCACTCCGCGCACGGGGGCGACGGTTGCCGAGGTCGAACGCGCCCAAACCGGCGGCCCTGGCCGCACGGACTCCCCGCGGGTGCGCGGAGCCCTGGGGGCCAGCGGGTGGCGCCCCGAGCGCCGCCCACGAGGGAATAGCGGGGCTGGAGGTGGGCCACGCCTCCTGGCGCGCGCGCTGCGCCGCGCCCCCGTACCCCGCGGCGCCATTCGTGGCCGTCGTCCGCTCACACCGCGCCTATCGCGCCATCCCGTCCCGCCGCTTGGCGGCGATCTGGTGCGCCAGCGCGCGCCGTCGCTTCCGCCGCGCTGGCTCCGCTGGCCGCGCGTGCCGCTCCAGGAAGGTTCTGGCCGCCCACGCTCCGCGTCCCGCTTCGGCCGCCGGCCCGCCGCGTCCCCATGGCGCTCTGGTTGGCGTATGCGCGCCATGCTTGGCTCCGGCGCCACACTGATTGTTCTGGTGCTGGTCACGTGGGCGCTCGTGGCCCCCACCTGGCGTGTGCGCGCTCTCCGCGTCACGGGCACCAGCGATCCCCAACTCGTCGGCGCCATCCGCGGCCTGCCGTTGCTCGGCTGCGACGCCTTTCGCTGCGACGCCGCTCGCGATGCCCGCCTGGTCGAACGCCTGCCGGCGGTGGCCCGTGCCGAGGTCAGCGTGGCCTTTCCGAGCACGCTGGTCGTGCACGTCACTCCGCGTGTCCCTGTGCTCGTTTGGCGCCTGGCTGGCCAGGGCTATCTGGTTGGCGCTGATGGCGTCCTGATTGCCCCGGTGAGCACGACATCCGGGGGTGCCGGGAGCGCGCTCCCGGTCGTGGACGATCCGACGGGCGCCGCGCTGGTGGGCGTGCCCGCACGCCCGGGCTCGCGCCTCGCCCCCAGCCTTGTTGGAGTGGCAGCGCAGTTGCTTAAGGACCTCCCAGACGTCCTGGGCCGGTCGTTCGCGCTCGGCTATGACGCGGACGCCGGTCTGGTGGCCGACGACGGCCACGGGCTGCGGGCCGCCTTTGGCGATCCCACCCGACCGCCCGCGGACACTCCCGGCGGGGTCGCGGGCCAGGTGGCCGAGCTGCGCGCCATTCTGGCCATGCTGAACCAACAGGGCCTCCAGGCCGAGTGGATCGACCTGCGCTGGGGTCTGCACCCCAGCTATCGGCTCATGGGCACGTAGCGCCGCGCGGCGGATGGCCGCCCACCAAAACATCACGGACTCTCAATCTCCGGGAGGAGCGCACGAGCCATGACGGACCAGATCATCGCCGGTATCGATGTCGGCACCACCAAAGTCGCCGTGCTGGTGGCGGCGCTCGACGCCGACGGCGAGCTCACCCTCCTCGGCGGGGCTCAGGCGCCCATGCGCGGCATGCGGCGCGGCAACGTGGTCAACCTGGACGAGACCGCCGCGGCGGTCAACGCGGCGCTGGAGCGCGCCGAGCGCCTCTGCGGCCACCGGATCCTTTCGGCCTATGTCGGCCTCGGCGGCGGACACCTGGAAGCCGAGAACACCCGCGGCGCGTCCGCCATCAACCCAGGCGGGCGCGAAATCACCTATCAAGACGTCGCGCGCGCCATCGAATCCGCGCGCACGGGCGTCTCGCTCGCCGAGAATCGCGAGCTCATCCACCAGCTCCCGCGCGGCTACGTCGTGGACGGGCAGGACGGTGTCACCAACCCCATCGGCATGTCCGGCTTCAAGCTCGAAGTCGAGACCCACGTGGTGACCGGCGGCGTCACGACCATCCAGAACCTCGAAAAGGTGCTGCGTCAGGCGCAGGTAGCGGTCGAGGACCTGGTCGCGGTGCCGCTGGTGTCGGCGGCGGCGGTGATCACCCCGGCCGAGCGCGAGATGGGCGCCATGGTGGTGGACATCGGCGGCGGCACGACCAGTGTGGCCATTTTCGCCGATGGCTTTCCCTGGTATACGGCCGTGCTCCCGGGCGGCGGCGGCGCCATCACCCACGGCATCGCCGCTGGGCTCCGTCTCCCGCTGGATGTCGCCGAACGGCTCAAGGTGGAGCATGGACATTGCGACCCCAACCAGGTGGCTGAGGACGAACTGATCGAGCTGGGCGAGGAGAGCCTGGTCATACCGCGCGCTGAGCTGGCCCGCATCATCCAGGACCGTGCGCGCGACCTGGTGGCGCACCTCCGTGCCCCGCTGGTTCACGCGCAGCGCGAAGACCGCCAGCCCTGGGGCGTGGTGCTCACCGGCGGCTCGGCACAGCTCCCCGGCCTGGCCGAGCTGACCGCGCGCATGCTCAATCTGCCATCGCGCGTGGGCCGGCCCGCCGGTCTGCGTGGGCTGGCGGACGTGGTGAGCGATCCCGGTTTCGCCACCGCCGCCGGACTCCTGCTCTGGGGGGCCGGGCATGGTGAAGGACGCGGCGCGGCCGCTGGCGGTGGGCGCGGCCCGCGTCTTGGTCCCCTGGCCACGCGGGTGCGCCGTCTCTTCGACAGCCTGCTCCCCTAGACTGGACTCTGTATGCCCGGCGTGCCGTCCGCCGGAAACGTTGTTGCCTCTCTCCGTGCGGGGAGAGGCGGTTCGAAGGGTGAGGACCCCGATCCACGTCCCATGACCAGGGGCGTGAAGATGCGGCGGGCATCCACCGGACGCCCCACACGCATCAACCGAAGAGCGAGCGGGCGCCTGGAGGGTGGCGGGGAGTGCGTTCCAGGTACTGGCGGGCGGGGTGGTGGGGCGAGGCCGCGGCATTGAAGTTCCGCGAGTAATCCTGAACTTCGGGCGGATCGTGGGGGCCGCGGGCACAGGCGGGCACAGGTGGATATCGAATGAAAGGACTGGGGTGTGATGGTGGACACTGAGCGGGAGCTGGACGCGGACCTGGTCGCGCGTCTGCTGGTGGTGGGCGTGGGCGGCGCGGGCGGCAATGCCATCCGCGCGATGCTGCGAGCACAGCCGCGCGGGGTGGAGTTCCTCGCCATCAACACTGACGCTCAGGCGCTGGCGCGGACCGGCGCGACCTCGCGGCTGCGTATCGGCGAGCGTCTGACGCGCGGTCTGGGCGCGGGTGGGAATCCCGAGGTGGGCCTACGCGCCGCCGAGGAGAGCCACGACGCCATCCGCACCGCGCTGGCGGGCACGGATATGGTCTTCATCACAGCGGGCATGGGCGGGGGCACGGGCACCGGGGCGAGTCCCGCCGTGGCCGTGGCGGCGCGCGAGGTCGGGGCGTTGGTGGTGGGCATTGTCACCACGCCGTTCGTTTTCGAGGGAGAGCCCCGCCGGCTGGCGGCGGAGCGTGGTCTGGCCGCCCTGCGTGAGCAGGTGGACACCATCATCATCGTGCCCAACGAGCGCCTTCTGCGTCTGGCCGGCACCAGCACGCGCCTGGGTGACGCCTACGCGCTGGCGGACGACGTGCTCCGGCAGGGGGTGGAGTCCATCAGCACGCTCATCACCACGCCCGGCCACATCAATTTGGACTTTGCGGATGTGCGGGCCGTCATGGCCGACGCCGGGTCCGCGCACATGGGCACTGGCGAGGGCAGCGGCGAGCGCCGCGCCGCCGCTGCCCTGGAGGCCGCGCTCACCAATCCGCTCCTCGAGCTTGACATCACCGGCGCGCGCGCGGTGCTCGTGAATGTCACCGGCGGCCCGGACCTGACCGTGCGCGAGATTGGTGAGACGATGGAGCGGTTGCGCCAGCGCCTCCATCCGAGCGCCAACATCCTCTTTGGCACCGTCGATGATCCCGCCTATGAGGGTCGCGTGCGCATCACGCTGGTGGCCGCCGGTTTCGAGCCCGCCGTGACCCACGCCAGTCATATGTCGCCTGGTCACCCATCGCGCGAGTATGTGCCGTCGCGCGAGCCGCGGGTGAGCGCCGTGACCGCGCCGCGTCTACCGGCGCCGGAGACGCGCGCCGCGCGCGCGCCGTCCGACGACGCGGATCTGCGCGCTCTCGCTGGGGCCGCCTACCCAAGTGGGAACGCGACCCGGATGCCCGCGACGCCGCCCATAGACCCTATCCGCGTGGTCCGTCGCCAGGATGAGGCGTCGGGGACGGCGACATATGGTGACGACGACGGGCTGGTGCCCGTCTGGCCGGCGGCCGGCGTCACCCGACCGGTGTCGCCCCCGGCGGCTGTCCCCGTGCCCGTCCCCCAGCGCGCGCCCGTGGCTCCATCGCTGGCCGACGAGCTCGATGAGCCGCGCGCGGGCCAGGCGCGCCTGCGCCCCGCCGGCCAGGAAGATGCGCGCCGTGCGGGGCATGGCGGCATCGAGCTGCCCGGCTTCCTGCGTCCGCG
>JANWHL010000201.1 GCA_025450405.1 Ktedonobacterales bacterium | reverse complement strand
GATGCGGGAGCCTGAGGCCTGCCTGGCGGAGATCGACGCGCTGCTGGGCGGGGGGCAGCTCTCGGCGGAGGAACTGGTGGGGGAGGGGTAGGGCGGAGAGGGGATTTAACCGCCGAGAGCGCGGAGGACGCGGAGAGGACGTGGAGAGGATGCGGAGAGGATGCGGAGAGGATGCGGAGAGATCGGGGAAGACGATAGAATCTCACCCCCAGCCCCTCTCCTCGCGCTGGGTGTCCTCACCCCCGACCCTTCTCCATGGCGATGGCGAGGGGAGGCAGGCGCACGGCGCGAGCGGCCAAGGGGTGGGCGTGGTAGTGTGGCGAGGATGCGGAATTGAAGTTCCGCGTGTACGTCCGATGGCGGCCGGCCGCCAGTGGTGCGGTTGAAAATGACGGGGCCCACCAAGGGCGGGCGGGGTGGAGGAGCGAGGCGGCGCCCTGAAGGACGCGGCGCATCCGCGCCGGCGAGCGGGGTGGTAGGGGGGCCGCGGGCGATTTTCGAGGGAATCCTGAGCTCTTTTCGGGAGACTCATGGCTGGCGAGGATGCGGTCATTCTTCGATGATGCGGGCGACGCGAGTGAGGATGACGAGGCTCTCGGCGGTGATGAGCTGGGCCGCGCTGGAGGGGTAGGAGCCGAGGACGCCACGTGCACGGATGAGCCCGCCGGGGATGAGATCGGCGGCCGTGCCCATGATGATGCGGGTGGCGGGGTTCCAGCGCACCAGGAGCCGGCGTGCTGTGCGGCGATAGGCGTTGAAGGGCTCGGCCTCGTCGGCTTCGAGGAGGGACCCGGCGAGGAGATCGGGCGCGGGCTGGTCGGCGAGCGCGAGGGCGATGTCCACATTCGTGCCGGGCGCGGTGGCGTCTAACTGGGCGATGGTCAGGGCGGGCTGGATGCGAGCCATGGAGGGCGTGGCCCCGGGGCCTGAGGCGGCGGCGGACATTGGGCGGGCATCGGGGCCAGGAGCGGTGGGGCTGGGAGCGTCGGGACCGGGAGTATCGGTGGGCGGCGACGCGCAGGTGGGGGAGTCGGACGCGGTTGGTTCCGCGGCCATGGCGGCAACCACGCGCGGGCGGAGTGGCCGATCCTGGTCGTAGCGGACTTCCAAGCGCAGGGCGGCCTCGGCTTTGGCCAGCTCTTCGCCCAGGTAACCGGCATGGCTGAGTTGTGAGACGAGCCCTTCGCGCAGCAGGCCGAGCAGCATGGGGCCGGCGGAACGTCCGCGCATCTCGTGGGCGGGGGTGTGGTCGGGCAGGTAGTGGCGGAGGAGGATGGATGCGTCCGCGCGGTCGAGGGTGATGACAAAGTAGCCTTTGGGGTCGTACTGGAGGGGCTCGCGCGTGCCGCCGGGCCGGATTCGCGTGAAGCGCTCGGCGGGGGGCGGCATGGCGTGGGCGCTATCCGCGGAGGCGAAGCGGCCGGGATTGCGCGCCACCAGGCTGGCGACGCCGCGTGCGAGTGTGGCCTGGTCCTCTTCACCGGTCCAGTCGACGACCTCGACCTGGCGGCGGAAGTGGTCGACTCGGTCAGGGTCGAGGGTTGGCAGGACGGGGTCGTAGCCAATGGCGTCCACGATGCGGTGCTCGGCGTCGATCCCGCGCTCGGCCAGGGCCGCCAGGGACTGGCCGGGATGAAAGAGGGGCGAGTCCTTGCCGCAGATCAGGAGGAAGCGGATGGCGGGGTTGGCGGTGATGTTGATGACGATGCGCGTGATGCCAAGATTGGCGGTGTAGACCTTGCCGGTGATGGCCACGCCGGGTAAGTGGGCCAGGGGCGCGGTGAGGGTCTCCGACGTGAGGACGCAAATGGCGACGGGGCCCTGGCGATCCCCCACTTCGTAGGTGCCGGCGACGACCGGCCAGACAACGCTCGCGCTCATGGGTGTCTCCTTGGTGAAGCGAGGGACGAATGACGGGGGAATGAACCACAGAGAGCACAGAGGACACGGAGGGTCGGGGAGGGGAGTCAGAAGACCTCACCCCCGGCCCCTCTCCAGTGCGATGGCGAGGGGAGTCAGGCGCATCCGGCGCGGCGGTGATGGTGGATGGGTCGCTTGGCGAGGAGGCGCCGTGAATGGCGCGGGTAGTCAGGCAGTCGCGGTAATGAGCGAGGCGCGGAATGTGGGTTGGGGACTCGTCAGATGGGGCGGTCGGAGGGATTGGCGGTGACATCGGGACAACGGGAAGATGGGGGAGAGGGGTGGGTTGCTGGCGCGGGAGCGGTGACGACTGAATCGGCGGTGGGGTGAGCGTGCTGGAGGTCCGTGCGCAGATGGCGGATGGTGCGTTCGAGCCAGATCATCTCGGCGTCGACCAGGCAGAGGAGGTGATCCTCGGCGAGGCGCTGATGGGGATTGTGGACGGCGCAGGTCTCGCGCTCGATGACCGCGCGGCGGGCCAGGACGGCTTCGCGGCGCTCTTCGAGCAGGGCGATGGCCTCGACGGGATCGAGGGTGCCGAGGAAGACCATGCCCACTTCGATGCCGGTGTGGGCCACCTCGTAGTCGCGGACGACGGCGCGCAGCAGGTCGTGGAAGCGGCGGTGGCCGTCATCGGTGAGGGTATAGATCAGACGCTCGCGCCGCGGCCCGGGCGCGCCGGGCTGGGTGGTCACGGTGAGGGCGCCGCTGGCGGCCAGCCGCTCGAGCAGATAATAGACATTGCCCTTCTTGAGGTCGGTGTAGAGCTCGCCATGGGCGACGACGATGCGGTGGAGCTCGTAGCCGGTGCGGGGGCCCGCGCGCAGGAGTCCAAGCAGGTGGAGTTCTTTGTGCATGGTTGGGGACCTCTTTCCCGGTCCCGCTCCGGTGCGGGGTGGAGGCCAGGGGGCGTACTAGTCAGCCCTGACAACATTCTAGCGGGTGACGGGGAGAAAGTCAAGGCTGACTTGTTGCGTGATCCGCCACGTTGTCCAGACGTCGCTGGGGGGCTCTGGCGCGGCAAGGGCGGGGAGCACGATGGGCGGGGAAGCGTCCTCAAGGGCGCGCATAGCTATCACGGCGGCGGGTGGCCGCCAGCCGGACGGCGGAGGCGGCGGCCAAGGGCGGACGGTCGCCGACGCGACCGCGGTACCTGGGAGCGACCAAGATCGGGCGGAGCGGTGGGGCGAGCATCTTGGCCAAGGGCGGGCGGTATCGTCTGGGGAGGATGCGGAATTGAAGGTCCGCGTTTAATCCCGAGCTTTCGGGGCGGGGCGTCAGGGATGCGGGTGAAAATACTGGCGGACCAGTCAACGGCGACTCAGCCATTGGGGGGATTTTCGAGGGTAGCTCCGTCGCATGAATACTCCTTATCCGAGCGACCTCACTCACGCCGAGTCGGAGGGCGCCAAACGTTACCTCCCTGCGTTGTCGGCACGGGGCAGACCCCGAACGCACTCCTTCCGCACGATCCTCGACGCTATCTTCTGCGTCCTGCGCACCGGCTGCCCTTGGCGGTATCTGCCCACCAACTTCCCTCTGCGGTGGGCCGTTGCCAACCACACTGTTCGTTCACCCAGGTCACCAACAACTGGATGACGCACACGTGCGCACCACCGACGGCTACGGCGACGGCAGGGACGATCGGCCTGTACCTGTCGCTCATCTCGCTCGCGGACCAGGGCGGGTAAGAAAGGAGCGCCGTCATGAGCGAACTGACGCCATGGCGCTGGACGAGTGGATCCTGCCTGGCTATCGTGATGCTGGACCGGATGCGACGGCTGGGGACAGTGTTTGGAGAAAGCGCGCGAACGCGGCGAGGTCCGCGATCACGGCCACGGTGATCAGCGCGACCCAGAGGAGGGGTGGAGTGGCGGCTGGAGGGACTCGGTATTCCGTGAGCGCGGCAAACGCGCTCAGGAGGGTCGCGGCGCCGGTGAGCGCGATCCGCCACCAGACCACTTGTACCGCTCGGACATGCCGCATGCTGAGGTAGGCGGCCGTGACCATGGCGAGAGCGGCGGCGCACCACGCGAACCAGGCCCGCCCATCGCTCACGCTCAGAGCCGCACCGATCATGGTGACGGCTTGCAGGAAACTGAGGAGGTTGCTCAAGAAGTCGAAGGGCACGAGGCGGAGGATCACGGACCAGCTGTACTGCAGCCACATGTTGAACGCGGCGACGAGCAGGACGATCACCCGGAGATCGACGAGGAGGTGATCAGCCCGCAGCACGTTAGTGACGAAGGCCGCGGGGGTCGGTGGGAGGGCGCTCACCAATGCCGCCACAATCGCTCCGAGAAGTATACTCGTCAGGGTCACGCGGGCCGTGCGGCCATCTGGGCCGCTCCGCGGATCGCGGGCGTCGTCGGTCACGGCTACCTCGGGTGCGGTACTGGATGTCCGCCGTGCTGGGTCCGCCGAAGACCCTGGCTGGTGTGGCGATGTCATCGTGGCCTCCCCGGCGCGCTCGCCCCGTTGCCAATGACCTTCGTACCTGATGTCCTCATACGCGGTCGATACGCGCAGCGTAGGCGAAGCGTGCACGACTGTCAACCGCGATGCGGGGTCCCGACCGCACTTGTTCGGCCGCTATCGGTGCGCTATACTGTACTCACGTGGGGTTCCCAGGCGATCTCCAGGATCGTTCCCCACCATTTGAGCGGATTTGCACATCTTTACGGCACACCTCGTTAGGTGAGGCGTCTGCGCGGACAGAGGCCACTGACCCCCAACGTCGAGAGACGCCCAGGGTCAGGACAGGCGCCGCCGGCATAAGGCGGAGCCCCAAGTGGCTGGGTCCGAGCGGGGCCGCGAATGCGGCCCTCGGCTCTACGCCGCGCAGTGCTGAAGCTCGACCAGGGGGCGTGATTGCCGGTACGTTGGCACGGCGTGCCCTGGCCACTGGGCTGGGCGGCCGCGGCGGGTGGTCCGCCGTGGCTGGCGCGCCGCCGACGCGCTCGACACCATGGCGCCCCCTCGGTTGAGGGGGCGCTTTCTAGTATCTGGTATGCGTGATACCAAATCGGGATGAATCGTGGTAGGGACCCTAGCGGTTGCAACCGCGGCGGGCGTCCACCGGACTGGGCGTCCACCGGACGCCCGTACACGGCCCGCGGCCACGACGTCCCCCTTCGGGGACTACCCAGAATTGGTACGAGGGGCTCTGGTGAGCCCGGCACACCAAGCGCTCCGGCGAGGCGAAAGGGGGTGAGCCCATGGACGCTGGCCCGAGTACGCGGCAGGTCACGCCGCGCCTCGTCGCGCCCTTCGTTGCTGCCCGCCGTCGGCCGCCCGCGCGCTAAGCCTCCACCATGGGGCCTCTGGCCGGGGATCAGCGCCGCGCGACTGGGCGGATCGATCCCCGTAGAGAAGAGGCCCTACGATGGAGCTCCGATTTTTCGCCTCACCCACCACCGACCGCGGCCCACGGCCTGGCCGGGGTCGCATCCGACGCATCAGCAGCCCTTTGACGCGCTATATTGACCGTGTTGGCGAGCGTATGGGCGAGCGCATGGGTGATCGCGCTGGACAGTTTGATCAGACCCGCCCGGCTGAGGGCAACCACCGCGGGCCGCTCAGCCGACTGCGGCGCGCTGGCCGCGGAGCGCCGGTGTTGCGGCCAGCGCGCCGCGGGCCGATCGAGACCCTGCGCCAACTGCGCTTCCCGCGCGGTCTGGCGTTCCTTGGCGTGTTCGGTCCGGGCGTGATCGCCGCCAACGCGGGCAACGACGCCGGGGGCATTGCGACCTATAGCACGGTGGGCGCGCAGTACGGCTACGGGCTGCTCTGGATGATGGTGGTCATCACGGTGAGCCTGTGCGTGGTGCAGGAGATGTGCGCGCGCATGGGCGCCGCCACGGGCCAGGGGCTTTCGGACCTGATCCGCGAGCGTTTCGGCGTGCGCGGGGCTGCGTTCGCGATGCTGACGCTGCTGGTGGCCAACACCCTCACGACGATCTCGGAGTTCGCGGGAATCGCGGCCGCGCTGGAGCTCTTCGGGGTCACCAAGTTCATCAGCGTGCCGGTTGCCGCTCTGGCGGTGTGGTTCCTGGTCACGCGTGGCACCTATGCGCACGTGGAGAAGGTCTTTCTGGCGATGACGGTGGCGTTCTTCGCGTATCCGATCGCCACGATCCTGGCGCACCCGGACTGGGGGCAGGTGGTCCACCAGACGCTGGTGCCGTCGTTCCGCTGGCAGGCGGGCTATCTGCAACTGTTCGTGGCCACGGTGGGTACCACCATCACGCCGTACATGCAGATCTTCATTCAATCGAGCGTGGCCGAGAAGGGTGTGACGATGGAGCGGTACGCGGGCGAGCGCGCCGAGACGTACTTTGGCTCGATCTTCGGCAATCTGGTCTCGGCGTTCATCATCATCGCCTGCGGTGCCACCATCTTTGTGGCGAGCCACGGGCGGGGGGTGGTGATCTCGACGGCGAACCAGGCGGCACAGGCGCTCGGCCCGCTGGTTGGGCGCTACGCGACGGTGCTGTTTGGTGTCGGGCTGCTGGGGGCTTCGCTACTGGCGGCGGCGGTGCTGCCGATCTCCACGGCGTACTCGGTCACGGAGGCGTTTGGGTTCGAGCGCGGGGTCTCGCGGTCGTTCCGCGAGGCGCCGATCTTTCAGGGCCTCTTCACGGGTATGCTTGTCCTGGGGGCGCTGGTGGCGCTCATTCCGGGGTTGCCGCTCATCCAGCTGCTGATCATCATCCAGGTGGTCAATGGGGTCTTGCTGCCGATCCTGCTGGTGTTCATCCTGCGGTTGGTGAACGATCGGCGGGTGATGGGCAAGTATGTGAACGGGCGGGTGCGCAATGTGGTGGCGTGGGGGACCGCGTTGTCGCTGAGCGCGCTCTGCGCGGTGATGCTGGCGGCGACGGTCTTGCCACTGGTGGGTATCCCCTTCCTACAATAGAGGGGATGTGGGCACGATCCTGTGGGGTCCTCTCCCCCGGCCCGCGGGGTCCTCTCCCCCGGCCCGCGGGGTCCTCTCCCCCGGCCCGCGGGGTCCTCTCCCCCGGCCCCTCCCCGTTGCGACGGGAGAGGGGAGTCAGGACCGCGACGCGAGCGGCCAAGGGCGGCCAAGGGCGGACGGGGAGCAAGGACGGGGAGCCGGCGGGCGCGACGGGATGGGGGCGCGAGCGTGCGGGCGCACGCTCAGGTGTTCCTTTAGGGCCGGTTGTGTCCTGATTGCGTTTCCGTGGGTGGAGTTTCCGTGGGTGGATTGGAGCACGCCGCCATGACGGCTCTTAGTGATCTCCTCGAACGGCCGGTGCGCGACCCTGACGGTGCCGAGGTGGCGCGGCTGCATGATCTGGTCGTGCGCATCAGCGCGCCCGCGGCCACGGATGATGTGGAGGGGACGGAGAGCGGGCGCGCAGCGAACGGGGCGGGGAACGCGCAGCGCACTGGCGGGGACGCCGGTGATGCGGCCACCCGCGTGGCCGGCACGACCGACGCGCGTGGGGAGGACATGGCGGATGTGTATCCGCCAGTGATCGGCATCGTGGCGCGGCTGACGGCGCGGCAGGGGTCGCGGGATGTGTTCGTGCCGTGGGATGGGGTGCGCCACCTGGGGTCCGACGGCGCGGCGCTGGCCACTTCGACCATCGATCTCCAGCCGTTCGCGCGGCGTGACCATGAACTGTTGCTGGGCGAGGGATTGCTGGACCGGCAGGTGGTGGACGTGGAGGGGCGGCGCGTGGTGCGGGTCAACGATGTGGAGGTGGCCGAGCGCGAGGGGGTCTGGCGACTGATCGCGGTGGATATCAGTGTAGCGGCGCTGGTGCACCGGCTGCCGGGCGGGCTGCTGGCGCGGCGGATGGCGGGCATGCTGGGTCGCCAGGCGGAAAGTCGCGCGCCGTTGATTGATTGGGCGCAGATCATTCCGGTGGCCGACGACGGGGCCACGGAGGGCGGCGCGCTGCGCCTGCGGGTGGCGCGCGACCGGCTGGATGTGCTGCATCCGGCGGACCTGGCGCGGGTGCTGGAGCAGCTCAGCCCGCAGCGCGGGGCGGAATTCCTGGAACAGTTTGACGACGCGCGGGCCGCGGATACGCTAGAGGAAATGGAGGACGAGCGGCAGGCGCAGGTGTTGCGGGCAATGGACCCGGAGCGCGCCGCCGACGTGCTGGAGGAGATGGAGCCGGATGAGGCGGCGGACGCGTTGCAGTCGTTTTTGTCGCGCGAGGAGGCGGAGGACCTGATCGAGCGGATGGATCCCGAGGAGGCGCTGGAGGTTGAGGAGCTGCTGCATTACGCGGAGAACAGCGCGGGCGGGGTGATGACCACGGAATACGTGGCGGTGCCAATCTGGGCCACGGCTGGCGGGGTGATCACGTCGCTGCGGGCACACGCCCGCGCCGCCGAGCGCGAGGAGGTGGATCCGCTGCCGGCGGCGCTGCCGGAGATCTACATCGTGGCGCGTGAGGGCGAGGACGCGTTCGAGCCGCGGCCCGCCAGCGCGCCAGTTCCGCTCCAGGCGGAGGGGCGTCTGGTCGGTGTGCTGGAGCTGCGCGATCTGCTGCTGGCGTATCCGGAGGCGCGGCTCTTCGACATCATGCGCTCGGATCCGCCGGTGGTTCACCCGGACGACGACGCGGTGGACGCGGCGCGGATGATCGCGGAGGAGGACCTGGTGGCGCTGCCAGTGGTGGATGAGGCGGAGCACCTGCTGGGCATCGTGACGGTGGATGACGCGATCGACGTGATCCTGCCGGCGGCATGGAAGAAGCGGCTGCCACGGCGATATAAGTGAGGGCAGCCCGCGGGGGCATGGGGATGCGCGCGGTACGTTGGGGTGCCGCGGCTGAACGCGGCGCGCCGCCAGTGAGACGGGTGAATATGGCGCGACCAAGGGCAGGCGGGGTGGTTGGGGGACGATGCCGAATTGAAGTTCCGCGTGTCATCCTGAGCTTGGGGCGGGTCGTGGGGGCTGCGGACGCGGGGGGCGGTGGGCGGCGGCAGGTGGATGGGGAGTGCGGTATTTTGGGAGGGCAAGAATGAGGGTGGGTCGGCTCTCCGGCAATGGGGACCGCTGATACCAGGGTGTGGTGCATCGCGACGGTTTCCAGGCGACGGGTCTCCCCCAGAGACCCTCTGATGACGCACCTGGAAGCCTCCGGCTATGAGGGCCACCGGCGAGGCCTGAGCGGAGATGGGGAGACGAAGGACACCGGCGTGGCCCAGGCGGAGTTTGGTAGCACAAGCACCTGAGGGGGATGCGTGGACCAGGAGAAGGGGCGACGCGAGGCGCCGGTGGCGGTGGACGGGGCGGGTCGATCGTACCAGTTGATCGCGGTGGATGTGGATGGGACGCTGCTCGACTCGGCGCATGCGCTCCGACCGCGGGTGCGAGCGGCCGTACGAGCGGCGCGGGCGCGGGGGATCCATGTGGCGCTGGCGACGGGCAAATTGCTGCGCTCGGTGGGCGCGCTGGTCGCGGAGCTGGACCTGGAGGGACCGCAGATTACCTGCAATGGCGCGGCGATTATGGACGCTGGCGGGGGACCGCCGATGGCGGTGTGGCCGCTGTTGGGCGGGGAGCTGGCGCTGGCGCTGGGCGCGATTCGCGAGGCCGACCCAGAGATCGGGATCGCTTGGTACACGGCGGACGCGATCTACACTGATGCGGAGCCCGGCGAGCTGGACCGGGTCCTCGCCGCCTACCACGAGCCGGCGCTGATCCATGTGCCCACGCTGGACGCCGGGGTGCCCACGCCGACGAAGTTGCTGGTGACGGGGACACCGGCGCGGCTGGCGGCTCTGAGGGCGTGGGTCGCGCGGCGGCTGACGGGGCGGGTGCAGGTGGTCACGACGACACCGGACTTTCTGGAGTTCTTCAGTCCCGAGGCCGACAAGGGACGTGCCCTGCGGGCCGTGATGGACCTCCTGGGGGTCGCGGCAGAGGGGGTGCTGGCGCTGGGTGACGGGGAGAACGACATTCCGCTGCTCGAGGTCGCGGGCACGGGGATCGCGATGGGGAACGCGGTCGCGGCGCTGCGCGAGCGCGCGCGGCGGCATACGGTTTCCAATGACGAGGACGGGGTGGCGGTGGTGATCGAGGGGGTGATCGGGGGGTCCTCTCCCCCGGCCCCTCCCCGTAGCGACGGGGAGGGGAGTCAGAACCGCGACGGTCAGTGGCTGGTCGGCGAGCCCCCCTCCCCCGGCCTCTCCCCCGTTGCGACGGGAGAGGGGAGCCCGGAAGGCGGCGAGCCAGCCCGACAGGGAGGGGAGCCTGGAAGGCGGCGAGGGGCGGGAGGGGGCCGGAGGGCAGCGGCACGCGACGGGGAGGGGAGCCGGGGAGCGACCGGCAGGCGAGGGGGAAGGAGCGCGGGGGCAGGGCGCGCGGTGGCGGTGGTGCTGGGGGCGGGGCAGGGCACGCGTATGGGTGGGGAACGGAACAAGGTCTGGTTGTCGCTGGGGGGGGTGCCGATGCTGGCGCGCGCGATCGGCATTTTTGAGCGATCGCCGCTGGTGGACGAGGTGATGGTGGTCGCGCACCCGGCGGAGGTGGAGGAGTGCCGCGAGCTTGCGCCGCGGTTTGGTCTGCGCAAGGTGGGTGCGGTGGTGGCGGGCGGGGCGACGCGACATCAGTCGGAGGAGCGGGCACTGGAGGCGCTGCGGCCGCGGATCGTCGCGGGCGAGGTGGCGATGGTGCTGGTCCATGATGGGGCGCGGCCATTTGTCCGCGAGGATGAGGTGGCGCGGCTGCTGGCGGCGGCGCGCGAGGTGGGTGCGGCGCTGCTGGCGACGCCGCTAGACGCGGACGAGCTGGTGGTGGAGGCGGATGGGGGTGGGGTGGTCACGCGCGTGTTCCCCAGCTCTGAGATCTGGCGCGCGCGGACTCCGCAGGCGTTCGCGGCGGGGCGCCTGCTATCGGCATATGACGCGGCGCGGCGTGATGGCTTTGAGGGAACGGACACGGCGTCGGCGCTGGAGCGGCTGGGCGAGCGGGTGCGGGTGGTGTCCGGCGAGCGGGGAAACGTGAAGATCACGACGCCGGACGATCTGGCCCGCGCGGAGGCATTGGTGGAGGGGATGGGGCCGGGTTCGGGGGTGTAGGGCGCGAGGTGGAGCGGAGTGGTGGGGCGAGGCTGCGGAATTGAAGGTCCGCGTGTCATCCTGCGCTTCACGCGTAAGGTATGGGCGACGGATGCGGCGAGCGCAGGTCTGCCGACGACGCGGCCCTTAGACTATTTTCGGGAGAATCCCGAGCTGCGGGTGCATCGTGCGGGCCACGGGGCGCAAGGCCGGCGACGACCCAGCCATTGGGCGAGTTTCGAGGGAAGCCTGGCGGGCTGGTAGGTGGGTGTCACAGGCGAGAGCGGACGCCGCGGTATAGCAATGGGGCGTCCTGAGAACGCGGGTACCAAGAAAGCGCGCCCTGTAGGATCCAGGGAAGCTTACGCGACGCGAATGAAGGTTTCCACTTTGGTAACGCTGGGCGTCCACCGGGCGCCGCTACGATGTGGAAGCGATCAGCCGAATTGGGTGGCATACGCGGGGCGACCACGCGCGAGCGGCGGGTGGGTTGGCGCGCCGCGAAGGGCCAGCTTTCCCGTTGGGGGATGCGTCTGGGGATGTTTGGGCAGACCCGATCAGCGCCGGGTCGCGAGGTTCCCTGTCGGGGACGGTGCGGAGCTGGCGGGTGTGGCGCG
>JANWHL010000200.1 GCA_025450405.1 Ktedonobacterales bacterium | reverse complement strand
GACGAGCAGCCTCCGCCGCGGGGCCAGCGCCTCGACGAGCGTCTCCAGGATCGGGCGCCCTGGCTGCTCGACCACCCCACACGCGGCCGCGACCGCCTGGGGCACCAGCGCGCCATCGGCAAGCGGCGCCAGATCGACCCAGCGCACGCCGTCGGGAAATCGGTCCAGCGCGGCGGCGGCCACTTCGCGCGCCAGGCGGGTCTTGCCGCTGCCGCCAACACCTGTCAACGTGACCAGGCGCGCCGTGCGGATCAGGACGCCCAGGGCGCGCAGCTCGTCCGCCCGCCCGATGAAGCGGGTGAGCGGACGCGGCAGGTTCTCGCGAACCTCCGTGGGCGGCACGGCCAGCATGCGGCGCTCCCTCTTCGCTGGCGGGCGTCGTTGGGAGAGCGCGGGCGCCCGCCGCGCGGATCCATGGCGCTCGCATTGTATGACATGGCGGGCAACGATTGAACCTGGTGGCGCCGGTGACACGGCGACGCATGCCCGCACCTCCCGGCGCGCCCTGGCACCCCTGGACGCGTCATACGAGGAAGTCGCGCGAGGTGGTCAACGGTCCATCGGTCAGATGTGGAACCGGGCCGCCCGCGCGGCGCAGGTCTCCGTCCGTCTCCCGATCCGCACCCACCAGCGACCATCCGCCGCGCGAAGGGGAACGACACCATGCCTGGCCAGGGGGGCGGAGACTTCGGCACGGTGCTGCGCCGCCAACGGCGCGCGGCCGGCCTGACGCAGGAGGACCTGGCGGCACGTGCTGGGCTGAGCGTGCGCGGCATCACCGATTTGGAGCGCGGCGCCCGTCGCACACCCCGACGCGCCACCGTTGACCTGCTCGTTCGTGCGCTCGGTGGGTCCCTGACGGACGAGGCGGCCCTGCTGGCCGCGGCGCGTCGTCCCGCGGCGCCGAGGAACTGGCACGCGGTCGCCGCGACTGACCTCACCATGCGCGCGCCACACGGCCAGACACGCCACAACCTGCCGGGGCAGCCCACGCCACTGCTCGGCCGTGCCGCTGCGATCCTCGGGGTCGTCGCGCTCGCGCGCCGCGCGGACGTGCGCCTGGTCACACTGACCGGACCGGGCGGCGTCGGCAAGACCCGGTTGGGGATCGAGGTGGCGGCGGCGCTGGTGGACGACTTCGCCGACGGCGTCTGGTTCGTACGTCTCTGGTGGACCAGATCCTGGTGCACCAGCGCGTGGAGGGCGGGGAGCCGCGCTTCGGGATGCTGCACGTGATCCGCGAATACGCCCTGGAGCGCCTGGAGGCCGTAGGGGCGGCTGGCGGCCTCCCGGAGGCCGAGGCGGTGCGGCGGTGCGCCGGGCACACGCGACGTACTTTCTGACGATGGCCGAGCGGGCGGAGCCGGAGCTGGCTGGGCCGGAGGCGGGGATCTGGCTGGACCGGCTGGGCATCGAACATGACAATCTGCGCGGGGCGCTGGCCTGGGCGATGGAGCGCGGCGACGCCGACACGGGACTGCGCCTGGTGGCGGCCGTCTTCCGATTCTGGGTGGTGCGTGGCCATCTGCGCGAAGGCCGAGCATGGGCAGAGCGGCTGCTCGCGTTGGAGCCGGATGATCAAGATGAGGTGGGACGCGCCGAAGTTGGGGCGTTGGGTGGGGCAGCCAGCGGCCATGGGGCGGCGCGCGCGGGACTCCGCTCGCGGAACACGAGCGCATGGATATGGAGTCAATATTGGCGACCGCGCGCGCGGATCTCGGCGCGGAGCACTGGGCGGCGGCGTTCGCGGATGGCCGTGCGCTCTCGCTGGAGGCGGCCGTTGCCGAGGCGCTGGGCGAGGTCTGACGCGTCACTTGCGCACGGTGAGCCAGCAGAGGTCGCGCGGCGGCTTGACGCCCAGCACGTGGAAGGGCAGCTCAGGTCGGCGCGTGGCATCGAGATGGCGTAGCGCCGCCTCGCCATAAAAGCGCTCGGCGACCGCCCGCGCCTCCTCCATGCTGGGAAAGGTGGTCGTGATATGACCAGGGAGCACGGCGTAGGCAAAGCCGCGGCGCATGAACCAGCCGGGATCCTCGGGCCACATGATCACAATGCGGCCGCCGGGGCGCGTCACGCGCTGGAGCTCGTCCAGGCCGCGGCGCCCTCCACGCGCTTCGTGCGCACCAAATGCCGAGCACGCGATGACCGCGTCCACGCTGTCGTCGGGCAGCGGCACGTGTCCGAAATTGCCGCGCAGAATCTCGACGTTGCGCAGGCCGGCACGGGCGACCTTGCGGTCCAACAGGTTGAGGAGCGGTGGCGCGGGGTCCATAGCGTAGACCGTGCGGGCGCGCCGCGCCAGGGGTAGCGTCACACGACCGCTGCCAGCCCCGGCGTCCAGCACCACGGCGCCATCCACGTGCGCGACGTCGAGCGCGCCGAGGTGGACCTGCTCGCCGGCCGTGAGCCGCTCGTACTCGTCGGGTGTCTTCCAATAGGTCAGCTCCCAGAAGAGGCGTTCGAGCACGGCGCGCCGGGCCGATGCGCGCTCGTCAGCCGGTACGAGCCCGCGGCGCGCCCGCGCGAAGGCGGCGCGTTCGTCCGGCGCGAGCGCGCGCTCGATGCGTTCCGCCAGGCCCGCCAGTTCCCAGGGCTCTCGGAGTTCATCGCTGGCGAACGCGCGGCCGACCAGCGCGGGGGGCACGGCGCCGGAGACGTTGCCGATGACCTGGCGCAGATGGGGAGTATCGAAGACGGCAAGGTCTTCAAGCGCGAACGCGGTCGCGGCCTCGATGCGCATGAGGATACCTCCCACGTGGCGGCGCTCTCTCTGGCGCCCCTCCCCGCGTCGGGGAGGGGTTGGGGTCCCCCACTGGGGGCTGGGGGAGAGGTCTTTCCCGTCGCACCTGCTATTCCGGCTGAAACAGCGCCAGGATATTGCCGTCCGGGTCTTTGAACCATGCCGACCTCCCGATGCCGGCCGTGGTCGCGATATGGTCCACCGTCTTGAGGGTCGGGTAGTCGTACTCCTCAAATGTCACCCCACGCGACGCGAGGTCGCGGACATCGGCTTCGATATCGCGGGTCCAGAAACGCACCTGGGTGTGGTCCGCTTTATTCGCCGCGGGACGTCCGTAGACGAGCAGCGTGGTCCCGCCGCCGCACGCGAACAGCAGATGGTTCTTGATCGTCTCCGGCGAGAGCGGCAAGCCGACCCGCCGCTCGTAGAACTCCTGGCTTCTGGCCAGATCGGTCGAGCACAACACCGCCGAGATCGTTCGCTCCCCGAGCATGACGCACCTCCGCGCCTATGCGGCGCATTTGCCGCCGGGGCGCACTCGATCGTCGGCCCCACCCGGCTATGGGCATCAGCATACTGGTCGGTGCTGGTGCCAGCGCGCGATGATCCGCTGGTACAAGCGCTTGTAGGCGTAAATTGACAGTGGCGATCCTGGACTGGTATAGCCGCTTTGTGCTAGCCTGGGAGTCCTCGCACACCCTGGATGCTGGCTTCTGCCTGGCGGCGTTGGCGACGGTCCTAGCACGCAGCCGCCCCGAGACCTTCAACCCCTACCAGGGCGTGCAGTGCACCAGCCAGGCGTCTACCAATCGTTTGGAGGCGGCCGGCATCCAGATTAGTTGGGATGGACGCGGACGCGCGCTGGACAACGGCTTCGTCCAGCGGCTGTGGCGCGCGGTCAAATGGGAGATGGTCTCGTCACGCCCACATTCCGCAGTTTCGCCATGCCCGTGTTCTGGCTTTCCTGACGGATGCATGGCCGAATCGGTCCACGGCAGGAAAATCCTGGAGTTTCACCGACTTGGCGGTATTCTCCCCGAGAGTGGGCTCAAATGCTCTCTTTGCTTGCAGGCCGAGGGGCCGGCAATCTGGTCTCGCGCGGCGGAGAACCTCTCAATCCCTGGCCGTTCCTGGATACATCGGGATTCGAAGGCAATACTCCAAGAACGCTGCCACGCAAACTGCGGAATGTGGGACCGAGTGTGAGGAAGAACCAACTGTTGGGGTACACCCCAGTTACTTGATGCCGGCTCGGCCGTTTCAATACTCAGGCGTCGCTTATGGCGGTGGATCCATGGTCGGAGCGTTCCTACGCCGAGAAGTCTCACCTCTGGCAATCCTGAGCACTCTTGTTCTGCTTCCGGTGGCATCAGTAAATGCCGTTCTTGCGGCTCCAGTGCCGAGGAACGGCAGTGCTTCGAGTTTCAAATATGCGGGCGCTTTCGAGTGTCCGAGTCCACCCGCTGGATGGGACCCTACGACCGCGACGGTAGATCAACTTCACTATTATGGGCTGCCATTGCCTTTAGCTAGTTCCGGTACCGAGTACCTCAAGTGGGTGGACCACATACGCCATGCCATTCACCATGTTTGCCCAAAGGGAGTTGCCAGTAAATACCACACCGATACCTTTCACCATGGTGCCTTTGGCAGCAATGGAGACTAGTGGTCAGGATACGCGGTAACGAATGGGACTAGCAATGGGTTTGACGCAGTAGATGCTAATTGGACCGTGCCCTGCTACTCCGGCACAAACAATTCGCAACGGGCGCTGGAATGGATTGGGATCGGAGGCTATAGCAGTAGCCAGCTCTGGCAAGCCGGGACCGAGACCGATCATGCCGAGGGATATTGGTTTTGGTGGGAGAAAGTTGGTGCCGGTGGCGTTCCCATCCAATATCAGGGACCCGCTGTGGCGTGCGGCAATTATGTTGATGTGGAGGTGGACTATAACTACAGTGTTCTGGGTAAGGCATACCTTTGGATGCAAAATTACACCAACGGGCAGTATTGGTCCCACCAAGAGTCATTTGTTCCCAGCAATAACAGCGCGGAGTGGATTGTGGAGAGGACAAGCTGTGGTTCAGGCAAGAACTATGTGCTTGCGCCATTCGGCAGCGTGAATTGGGACTCAGCTTATGCTGCCAATACCACAACCGGTGGTAACGTAGGACAGCCCATAACGTACTACAACTACTCCGAGCTCCCCATGTACCAGAACGGGGTCGATCTCTCAGACAATTCGGGTTTGGGTTCGGGAGGGACCACTTTCACGACTTACTACCACAGCTCCGGCGTGTCATATTGCTAGGGGCCGCCTCCTTAGGAGGCACGTGGCAGCGGTGGCGGCGCATTGCCGCGAAGTTCCATCGCGATGTGGAGGGTAGGCTCATTACGATGCGTATGGCGGCCTCCCAGCGCAGCCGGCGCGCGCTAGTCGTGGCGATGGCTCTCCTGCTTGTTGCGGCGTTCATTGCCTTGGAGATCGGCGTGCGTCTGCTCCCTCCGGACGCCGTGCGCTATGCGGCACAGCAAACTACCAATGGAGAAACTGTCTTCACAAAGTCCGGTACCATTACCGACCCGGCGACCATCGCTCGTTGGCGCGCTGCCATGACAAAGACGCCGTCAGGAATATTCCTGTGGCAGCAGGGGGGTACGTGTGCCCCGTTGGGTTATTACACTGCCACCTACGTCTTTCTCTGGCATGGCTTGCCCATTGAGGTGGTATCTTCGCTCCCAGGGTGCGGGGAGCAATACGAGATATCAAGTGGAGGGATTCCAGATCCGCGTACCTATTACGTCGCGGAGCTCGTCCAGCCCTAGCGCGTCGTTCTAAACGGCTCTTGTCGCTGATCATGCGAAATTGCCAGCCATAAGGACGCGGGTGACTCCGGATGGCGCCGGTCATGCCGGGTGGGCTTGGCGACGGCGCGCGCAGGGCGGTCGGCCGCACGAGGCACGCCGCTCGATTGCGCTTATGTTGATGCGCTCGGGGCCGGGGGTGAGGATGCCTCCGGTGGCGGAATGCGGGTGTACGGGCGCGCTACGCGGGAGCG
>JANWHL010000199.1 GCA_025450405.1 Ktedonobacterales bacterium | reverse complement strand
CAGGCGCAGGCGATCTTCAGCCCGGTAGAAGGCGCGGATCTCATGCCAGGCGATGGACCGACGTTGTGCGCGGCGGCCGCCGACCTGGCGCATCCCCCGGTCGTCGGCCGCGAAATGGGGGATGCGGTCGCCTCCGCCGTGCACCAACATCCAGATGCTCAGGACGATCCGCGCGACACTGGCGATCCCGATGAGCGCGGCAAGCCCAACAGTAAGGATAGCGAAGCCATTCGCCAGGGGTAGGGATGGGAACTCTCCCCCGAAGGGAACTAAGCCAGGAACCACGACGACCGCCGCGATCACCCCGCTCGCGATCACTACGACGACGAGGGGTTGGGCGATGGCGGGCCGCGTGCGGCGCCGTTGCCACGAACCGAACGGGCCAAATTCGACGGTGCCGATGGGGATTTCGGACACGGGGAGCGGCTCCGGCTGCTGGTTGGCAAGGGGCGCGAGCTGGTCGTCGCCCGTGATGGCGGCCTGTTGCCCGCGGTCGTTCTCGGCGCGCAGCTGCCTGACCAAAACGCGGAGCCGGACCAGCGTGGGGCCGAGGATCGTTGTGGCCGCAAAGGCGCTGGCCACGAAGAACATGGTGACGAGCGCCGTCATGAGGCGCTGCCAGGCCTGGTTGGCGGCCGTGTGCCAGGCCAGCCAGAACCACCAGGCGGCGAACGCGGTGACGCCGGCATACACGAGCGCGAGCACCCGAAGGAACGCCACCAGGGCGCGCTCCCCGAACGTCGGGTGTGCCGCCGGCTGTGGTGGGTCCGCGGGACTGCGCGTGCCAGGATCTTCGACCGGTGGGTAGTGTTCCATCGCATGGCGCTCCGATCTGGCGACGCTCCTTGCCAGGGAGAGCATGACAGAGGATGAGTGCGCCGTCAATGATGGGGTCGTGGACGATTCGAATCGCGAGCATAGGGCCAGGCGCTGGCGCCTGTGGCCGTTGCCGTGCGCGGGCGGCGTCGGATTGCGGAGCGCCGCTTGATCTCTGGCGTCTGAAGCCATAGGATAGGGCCAGTGAAACGGCGGGAGGGTGAGCGATGCGGCGAGACGGGACGGCTGATGCGGCGGCCACCTCACGCCGGTCGCGCTCCAGCGCTCGCGTGGGTTGCCGGGCTCGGCGTGCTCGCCTTTGTCCCGCTCATCGTCGTCGTCATCGGAAGCACGCTGCTCGGCGGCTGGCTGCCAACGCGCTGGGTACGGGGCTAGCGATAACCCTCGCCAGGAAGCGTGTCGGGAGGTCCCATGAGCGCGAGTGAACGGCCCACGCCGCCGAGTTCCGCCGCGGCGGGCGCCCAGCTCACCCAGGGGGTGTTCTTCGCGATCTGCGCGGTGGTGATCGCGCTGCTCCTCGTCGTCTTCCTCCTCACGGGGCCACAGACGGGCCATCTCACTCCGCCGCTGGTGCAATGGGCCTTCGGCACGCCGCTCGGCGCGCTGGCCCTTATGGTTGTCGGGACGGCAATCGTCGGGACGACCTTCTTGCTACCGAGCCGAGCGATCTTCGACCGGGCGCTGGCGCGCGCCGCGGATGTTACGGGCCTGGCGCCCTCGGCACGGCCCCAGCGGTCGCGGGGGACCGGCTCCGATGTGGTGGGCGCACACCGGACGGCGGACGTCATTCTGGCGGCCGTCGCGGTTCTGCTCGCCGTGGCGCTCGCGGGGGTCTTCATCGCGGCAATGGTCTATGGCTGGCAGCGGAACCACCAGATCTCCTGCGTAGGGACCGCGTGTCCGCCCGCGTATCCCATGCTGGGGCTCACCCTCGCTCCTGAGTTCGCGGTGATCGCGCTGGGCGCCTTCCGGCAGTATCGCTGGGTGCGCCAGGCGGAGGAGCGTTGCGGCATCCGCTTCACGTACACCGGTTCAGGGTCGGGCCCGCTCCGCTACGTGCGCCTGCCAGGTACCGAACCCGACGCGGTGGCCGCGGCACTCCGGGCGTACCGGCCCGCGCGCGCGATCTCCGGGCTGCGCGTCTTCGTGTGGACGGTCTTCGCCGTGACGCCGCTCATCGTGCTCATCTCCGCGGGCGTGTTCCTGGGCGGGTGGCTGCCGGGGCAGTGGGTGCCGCGCTGAGCGTCGGAGGGGAGGGCCGCCATGGACGTCGCCGCGCCACACGTCGAGTTGTGGCTCCAGGTGCAGTGGATCCCCGGTTAGCGCGACGGCTTGCGGCTTGTGGGAACGAGGCGGCGTTGGGAGGTGGATACGATGAGCTGGCCCGAGTTCGGCACGTGGCGAGCCTTACAGCCGGGCGACTTCACTATCGACGGCGAGACGCACCATATCGTCGTGGTGGATTGCGGCGATCTTATGCTCCCCTCCGGGCGGTTGGTCGCCGCCGACCCGTTCGTGACGCTGATGTGGCGCAACTGTTACTACCGCGTGCCGCCGGGGGCGTATCCTGTGCGCGTGACCATCGACGAGACGATCGAGCGCGAGATGTCCCTTTCGCTGATCCTCGCGCCCGACGCCGAGGTCACGCACGAGCCGCTCGTGCCCTACACGCCGGACGACGAGCCGTTGCCCGCGCCCGAGGCGGATAGCTCCTACGGGGTAGCGGTAGATGCCGGCACGGTCTGCTTCGTGGACGACGAGGCGGTCCGCCGCGGGATGCCAGATACGTCGGCCTGGGGCGATCTCTTCGAGAACGACTCGAACGCATCCTGGTTCGCCATCATGGACGACCCGAAACACATCCGTGCCGGCCTGGCCAACATCCCTCTCCCGCTCGCGACAGACGGCGCGAACCTGATCCTCAGCCACTCCGGCTGGGGCGACGGCTTCTATCCCGTCATCGGCGGGTACGACGTGGATGGCCGCCTGATTGCCGTCCACATCGATCTTCTGGTCCTTGCGTAGGCGTGGCGTCGTGCTCGCGCCGGCCCGGAGCCGCGGCGCGCTGTTGAAGCGGGGCCTGGAGACCCTGGAGGAGGGCGAGCATGACCAACCCAAACCGCCCCACGGCGCCGGCGGGTGAGCGCACCGGCACAGACACGGCGGCGCGCTTTGGTAGGCTGGCGCTCGTTGGGATCGCCCTCTACGTGGTGCTTGACGTCGTGGCGCAGGCGCTCCCGCCACATTACAACCCGGTCACCCAGGCTGAGAGCGACCTGGCGGTGGGGCCGTATGGGTTCGTCATGACGGTCAATTTCGTGGTGCGCGGACTGCTCTCGCTGGCCCTGATCGCGGGACTCCAGCGGGGCGTGGCGCCGGCGGCGCGCTCGCGCGCGGGGCTGGTGCTCGTCGGTGTGTGGGCGGTCGGAGCGTTCCTGCTGGCGATCTTCCCGACGGATGTCGGGGGGCATGTCACCGTGCACGGGGCGATCCACGTCGTCGTCGCGCTGCTGGCGTTCGTCGCGGGCGTGGTCGGGGAGGGGTTGGTGGCGGCGCGCCTGGGGGCCGATTCGCGCTGGGCGCCGCTCCGGCTGGTGTTGCTGGTCATGGCGGTCGTGGCGGCGGTGGTGTTGGTGGCACTCATCGGCGGCAATGGACACGCGGTGGCGCGGCTCACCGGGTCAGTGTTCGGGCTGGTCGAGCGTGTCTTATTGGGACTGGTGCTGCTGTGGATGGCGGTGGCCGCGGTCCGGCTGACGCGCCTGCCCATGCTGGGCGAGGGGCGGTGAGTGATAGGGGCCCCCTCCCCCAACCCCTCCCCCGCCGCGGGGGGAGAGGGGAGTTCGGCTGGCAAGGTGGGGGTGACCAGGGGCGGCGCAGGGCGCGGGCGGCGCCGGTGGGTGGTGGGGGCAGGAGGCGCCCTGAGGGACGCGGCTAGCTTGCTGGATGGCGACGACGAGTGCGGCCTGTACATAAATCTGGTTGATGGCTCGCGGTTTCCCGGCGCCTGAAGACGCGTCGGGCGTCCACCGGGCGGGCGTCCACCCGGACGCCCCGACGAAGCCTCCGGCTACGAAGGCCACCGACGTGGTCTATCCAGACGTGGGATCAGCCCACCGCGCCCACCGTCGCGCGCGCGCCGTGGGCCGCCGCCTGGGCGGCGCGGACCTGGCACGCGCGCACGAACTCCGCGAAGATGCGCGCCTGCGCCGGGTCGGTCTGGTAGGAGCGTTCGGGGTGGAACTGGACCGCCAGGGCGAAGGGGTAATCGGCCAACTCCATCGCCTCGGGCACGCCGTCCGCCGCCCAGGCCACCACCTCCACGCCCGCGCCGGGACGCTTCACCGCCTGGTGGTGGAAGCTGTTGACCTCGTGATGCAGCTCGCCCAGAATCGCCGAGAGACGCGACCCTGGCTTGATCTCGATGCTGTGCTGGTGGATCGCGCGGCCGCGGCCCCCCAGATCGTGCTTGCGGCCGTCCGGAAGCTGTGCCCGGATGTCCTGCACCAGTGTGCCGCCGCGCACCACGTTCAGCAGCTGGATCCCGCGGCAGATGCCCAGCACGGGCAGGCGCTCGTCCAGCGCCTGGCGCGCCAGCGCGAGCTCCAGCCCGTCGCGGCCGGGGTCGGGCGGCTGTGTCTCGGGGATGGCGCGCTCGCCATAGTGGACCGGTTCCACGTCGCCGCCGCCGGGCAACAGGACGCCGTCCAGCCGGCCGCGCAGGTCGGCGACCAGCTCCGGGCGCTCGAGCGCCGGCAGGAGCACCGGGACGCCGCCGGCGTCCTCGATGGCGTGGACGTACGCCTGGCCAATGGCGTAGAGGGGGGTGAGGGTGCCGGCGCGCTTGGTGGCGAAACAGGGGAGGCCGATGAGCGGGCGCATGGGTGGGATCCTCCGTGAAGCGATCCGTGAAGGGACTAGATCCGTGCCGCTTCGGCGGGCGCGGCGAGGGGCGAGGACAGCGGCGCGGGGCGCTCTGGTGCGGGCACGGGTCGCGAGCCGGCCACGAGCATGGGCTGGTCGCGGCGGGTAGACAGCCACATCAGGAGGGCGCTGCCACCAAACCAGATGAACAGCATCAGCAATAATATTCCATCCACCAGCGCGGGCGACCGCGCCAATCCGAGCGGCATCCTGTCTCTCCTGTCCGAGCCAACCTGGGCGAATCCCGCTGTCGACCGCTAGCGGCGCGCCGATCCCCTTACTACGATCAACGCTCCCTCGCCATCCGCGTAACGCGGGAGCGCTGGAATGGCTGGGCTAGCGCTGTGGGCCTTTGCCCTTGCGCGGTGTGTGCCGGTGCCCCGGACCATTGTGGCTGGCGTGTCCGCCGTGTCCGCCGCGTGCTCCAGCGCCGTTCGTGCCAGTATCCCGGTGGCCCGCGGCGGGCTTGCCAGTGGCGGGCTTGCCAGTGGCCGGCTTGCCGGCGTCCCGTCCGCTTGGGTCGCCCGTCGGCACCGGGCGCGGCCGACCGGCACCAGCGGAGCCGCGCCCGCCGCGCAGCGCCCGGGTCGACGTCGTCGCGGCCGCTCGCGCCGGGGGCGGAGTGGGCCGTGTGGTGCCTGGTCCCGCGCTCACGCTCCCGGCGTTCGTGGTGCCCGCGCCCGGAGGCGTCTCCGTGGATGGCTCCGTGGATGGATCCATGGGCGATTCCGCCGGCTCGCCGCTGGAGACGCGTCGCGCGAGGGCGCCGAAAGCGGCGGCCGTATCCGCCGTGGCGGCCGCCACGGCCGTCACATCCTGGGAGGGCGGCGTGGCGCCCTGAGGGGGGGCGGGCGTCAGGCTGTCGATGCTGTTCTGGCCGGGTGGGAGGACCAGCATCTCGTCGCCGGGCACGGACGCGATGACCGTGGGTTCGTCGTTCCCGGGCGCGGTGGCTGGCGCGGCGGATGGCCGCGCGTCCGCTGGCACCGGGTGCGGGCCGGTGTCGGTCGTGACCTCGCCCTCATCCTCGAGCTGCGCGTTGACGTCCAGCGGTGCCGTCATCGCCGACAGGGTCACCGGCGTGGGCAAGTCGGGCGTGGCCAGCATGTCGCGCACCTCGTCGTCCTCGGGCGCCTCCGCGATGGTGGCGTCCGACTTACCGATGGTTCGCGGCGCTTCAGCCGTTGGGCTCGCGCTCGCCGCCTCCGCTGGCGCCTGGGCCAGCGGCACCGTGTCGGGCGCCTGCTCGGCCAGGCCATGCAGCGCGTCGAGCTCCGGTGGCGCGGTCACGAATCCCCGCGGCTCGCCAAAGCGCTCGATCGGATTCGCGCTCGTCAGCGTGGGGTCCGCGGCGATCGCGGTGGGCATCGCGGCGCTGGCGTCCGGTCCCGCCAGCGCGGAGGGGCCGCTATCCGCCGCGGGGGCCAGGGCGGAGAGCGCGGCGAGCGTGCCCGTGTCTCCGGCGTCCTCTGGCTCCGCCAGCTCCGGCACCGCGCCCTCCTCGTCGGCGTCCATCAGGACCTCGGCGGGGTGGCGTTCGAGCGGAGTGCGCAGCCAGTCGCCGACGCGCTCCACGAAGGCGGCGGGCTGGTCCTCCTCCGCCGCCGCGCCCGCGCCGGCGATGATCTCCAGCCGCGCGTAGGGATTCAGCCGCGTGAGGTCGGCCAGCTCCTGGGGCGTGTGGTGGCGGTCCTCGGCGCCGCCGACGACCAGCACCGGCGGCTCCAGCAGTGCGAAGGCGTTCAGGATGGGGAGGTCGAGCTCGCCGGTGAAGAGCGCCAGGGGGGCGTGATGCCCGCCGAACTGGTGGGCACTGGCCGAGGCGTGGTCCAGCGCGTCGTCGGTGGCCGCGCCCTCGCCGCGATGCGCCGCGCGCCGGCCCAGGCGCCAGCGCAGGGCGGTCCGGGTGGCCATGACAGCGTAGGGCATGAGGCCGAGGGAGCCGCGCTGGGCTCCGCGCGCGATGGCCTGGCCAAGCGAGAGGCCAGGCTCGGCGTCGGCCAGGGCGTGTGGTGCCACCAGCACCAGCCGCGCGAAGAGGTCGGGGTCGTCTGAGGCCGCGCGCACGGCGGCGTTGGCCGCCAGACCGTCGGCGATAACGATCGCCGGCCGCCCGATAGTGTCGCGCAGGAAGCCGCCGAGCAGCCGTGCGTAGAATTCGCCGGTGTAGGCCAGTGCCGGCCGCTCCGAAAGCCCAAAGCCCAGCCAGTCGGGGGCATAGACGCGGTAGTCAGTGGCCAGCCGTGGATACAGCCGACGGAACTCGTAGTTGGACGCGCCGGGATAGAAGTCGTGGAGCAGCACCAGGGGCTCGGCGCGCTCGGGACCGGCGACGTTGTAATAGATGTCGCCCTCGCGACGGCGGTCGATATGGCCCTTGCCGGGCAGCGCGCTCTCCAGCGGTTGGGGGGTCGCCAGCAAGTGGCGCGCGGTCACCACCAGGGCGCCGCCGGCCACGCCCAGGCTGGCGAGCGCGGCCCCGCGTGTGAGCCAGCGAATCGGCTTCATGTAAACTCCTCCCGGGTGAGGCGCCGGCGCGCGTGCCGTGCTGGTCGCGCCACTCCCATCGCTCACTCGCGCTGGGGGCCGCCGGACGCAACGGGTTGGTTGCGCAAGGACTGTACCAATTTCCGGCGCGGCGGGGCGATCCCGCATCCTGGGGCACCGCGGTGTGGTCTCACCCTGTGCAGACGCGCGGGGCGTCCCGTTGGCTTCCCCTAGGCGCGGGATGCCTCACCGGTGGCTGCTGGCTCAGAACCACGGAGTTCGCCAGCCCGCGCGGATGGGCCGCGGCGCGGTAGAATGCGAGCGGCGGTTCTGGCGCGCGCCTCGCGTGCCATGCCAGTATAGCAGGTGCGCCCGGATCTGGCACGAGCGGTGGGCCGGGCATGGGCATGATCCGGGGAGGTCACGCATGCGGGTGATCGCGACGGTCGCGGAGATGGTGGCGGAACGGTGTCGGCTGGAGGAGCGCGCGGTGGTGGTGGGGCTGGTGCCGACAATGGGCTATTTGCACGCCGGGCACGTCTCGCTGGTCAATCAGGCCCGGACGGAGAACGACCTAGTCGCCGCCAGCATTTTCGTCAACCCGACCCAATTTGGCCCTGGCGAAGACCTCTCGCGCTATCCGCGCGATCTCGCGCGCGACCTGGCCCAACTGGAGGCGGCGGGCGCGGACGTCATCTTCACCCCCGAGGCGGACGATATGTATCCGCCCGGCTTCTCTACGTACGTGGTCCCCTCGGGACCGCTCGCGGAGCGCCTGGAGGCGGCGAGCCGGCCCGTCCACTTTCGGGGTGTGGCCACCGTGGTCGCCAAGCTCTTCAACATCATCCGGCCCGCGCATGCCTATTTCGGCCAGAAGGACGCCCAGCAGGTCGCCGTCCTGCGCCGGTTGGTGGCCGACCTGAATATGCCGCTGGAGCTGCGTGCCGGGCCGACTGTCCGCGAGGCGGACGGCCTGGCCATGAGCAGCCGCAATGCCTATCTCGCCGGCGAGGACCGCGCGGCGGCGACCGTGCTCCGGCACGCGCTGGAGGCCGGGCGGGCGCGCTGGGAGGCCACCTCAGGGGGCGCTGGGCCGGGGCGCCGGGCTTCCACCGGACGCCCCTACGCCGTGGAGGCGGGGGCGGGTGAATTGGAGGCGGGGGTGGGTAAGGTGGAGGCGGTGCTCGCCGCCATGCGCGCGGTCGTGGCGGCGGAGCCGCGCGCCACGCTCGACTATGCCGACGTCTGCGACCCCGACACTTTCGCGCCGCTCGCAGAGTTACGCACCCCGGCGCTGCTCGCCATCGCGGCGCGGGTCGGCCCTGCGCGGCTGATCGACAACTATCTGTTGCGCGCGGATGGGACCTGGGAGGTTGGCGCAGCGCCGCTGACTTAGCTCTTGCATTCATCGCCGCGTTCCTGTGTCCTATCCCTCGCGCGCAAGGATGCCAGCGACAGCGAGGGGAGGAATCAGCGATGGCCAACACCGGCAAGGTCTTCATCAGTCACGCGCCTGAGGATGATGCGCTCTGCGAGCCGCTGCTGGCGGCACTCGACGCCTGGGGCGTCGACTACTGGTTTGACGCGGATGGCACCGAGAGCGCCCCACCGGCCGAGGCGCGGCGATCGGTGTGGCCCCGGTGCTCGCGGGCGGCCTGGTCTATATCAGCTCCGCCGACAGCTTCGTGCACGCCCTTGACGCGCGTGCCGGGGCGGTGGTGACAAAATACCCGACCGAGGGTATCGTGCAGGCCAGCCCGGTCGTGACGGCCGATTCGCTCTATGTCTCGTCTCTGAAGGGCTACGTCTATGCTTATAACCTGGGGCGCTAGGCTGGGGCTGTGGTGGTGGTGAGGTGGGAGTCACGAAGGGCGCGTCTGACTGGCCCGGCGCGGGCCATGGGCGCGCGTGGTTGGCAGGGCGGGCGCGTAGTACCGCCTGGTAGGACCATTGGCCCGTTGACGTTAGAACGCGCGTTCACTATACTCCCTCCTAGCGGCGCTGACTCCTTCGCTCCTCTCCGCTCCCATCACCCGCGCCGCAAGGAGCCGCCCATGCTTGCCGACCAAGCCCCCAGTGGGGGACCCCATGCCCCCAGTGGGGGACCCCATGCCCCCAGTGGGGGACCCCATGCCCCCAGTGGGGGACCCCATGCCCCCAGTGGGGGACCCCATGCCCCCAGTGGGGGACCCCAT
>JANWHL010000198.1 GCA_025450405.1 Ktedonobacterales bacterium | reverse complement strand
GTGGATGGCACGCGCCGCCTCGTCGACGGCGAGCGCATCCGGGTCGACGGCACCCGCGGCCTCGTCTATCGCCTCGGGGCGCCGCCGGCCGTGCCCGGGCGGCCCGATGTCGCCTCGTAAGTCATGACAGGTACTGACATCGGCGGCCGTGCACGAACGCGATGCGGGGTATTTGTTCCGGCTGGCGTTGGACGCCGCGCCGGCCGGGTCGCGGCTGCACGGGGTCGCGGCTGCACGGGGTCGGCGACGAGGGCGTGCCATTCCGGCGGATCGCCGAGGTCATCGGTCGCCACCTGCATCTACCGGCGGTCAGCGTTTCCCCGGAGGAGGCGCCCGCCCAATTCGGCTGGCTCGCGCCCGTGGTGTCGCTCGACCACCCGACGTCGAGCGCGCTGACCCAACAGCGCCCTGACCCAACAGCGCCCTGACCCAACAGCGCCTCGGCTGGCGCCCCGTTCACCCGGGAGTGATCGCCGATCTGGAGGCGGGCCACTACTTTGAGCGCCCAGGCGCGTAGTCAGCGTCCGGCCCGCGGCGAGCCGGCGAGTGCCCTGGCGCGCCCGGCCCCCGCGCACCCGCCCGTGCCCGAGCTACCCCGCATAAGATTACCCGCGTCCTTCAGGGCGCCTCCTCGCCAAGCGATCTGCCCGCCCTTGGCCCCCGCCCTTGGCCCCCGCCCTTGGCTGCCGCCCTGTCCCTTCGCCCGCCCAGCCCCTTGCCATCCATGATTACACGCGGAACTTCAATTCCGCATCCTCGCCCCACCACCCAACTCGCCCGTGTCCGCCCTGCCGGCGTGTCCGCCCTTCCGCCGTGTCCGCCCTCGGTCCCCGTGCCCCTCTGCTCTCTTCTCTGTGTTCTCCGCATTCTCGACGGTTCCATCCTCCGCCGGTTCCCCGCCGCGTCTCAATTCGGAATCACCTTGCGGAACTTGCTGACCAGCAACATGTGGGTCTCGAACTGGTCCGGATCCACCGGCTTCACCAGGTAATCGTCGGCCCCCACCTGGAACGCCGCGATCTTGTCCCGCACCGCCGTGCGCCGCGTCACCACAATGAAGAGCACATGCCGAGTGGCCGGCGTGCTCCGCAGCCGCTTGATCAACTCCAGCCCGTTCGCGTCCGGCAGATCGAGCTCCGTCACGATCAGGTCGGGGATGCGCTGCGCGATCGCCGCCTGCGCCGCCTGCCCCGAGCCCACCACCGCCACCGGACACCGCCCGCGCAGCCCGCTGGCCAGCCGCTCCGCCGCCGCCATGTCCGGGTCCACGAAGAGGACCGCGAGCACTGGCAGCGCCGCTTGCCCCGCGCCGGGCGGCAACTGGCCAGGGGGCACATTTCTCCCGGTGCTCATGCACGCCGCCCTTCATGCTCCGTGATCGCCCGCACGTCTTGTCTCCGTTGCTCGCCGGTCCATGTTCGAGACCACGGCCCATCTCGCGTCCCACGGTTCAGTTTACCTCTTGCCGCCCCTCCGTGTCCTCACCACATTCGCCTCTGCGCTGTCCGCGATCGTCGTCGGTTACATCCACCCCTCTATGCAACCTCTATCCCTCTCCGTGTTCCTCTGTGTTCTCTGTGGTTTCATCCGTTTCCTTCCGTCGCCGCGGGCAGCGTGAAGACGAACGTCGTGCCCATCCCCTCGCCCGCGCTCTCCGCCCAGATGTGCCCCCCCATAGCTTCAACGTACGACTGGCAGATCGCCAGCCCCAGACCAGTACCAGGCACCGTCGACGCGATATCCCGCTCCAGCCGCACAAACCGCCCGAAGACCAGGGGTAGCTTATCCGGCGGAATGCCCAGCCCATGGTCCCGCACCGCCAGCCGCACCATCGGCCGCGGCTCGCGCCGCCGCCCCGGCCAGAGATGCCCACCTCGCTCGTCCGGCGCCGTCTCCCTCCGCCCCGTCACCTCGATCGAACTCCCGGCGGGCGAATACTTGACCGCGTTCGACAGCAGATTGATCAGCACCTGGCGTACCCGCGTCTCATCGGCCAGCACCCGCAGCTCCGGCCCCACCCGCACATGCAGCTCGCGCGGCTCCTCGCCGGCCTCGCGCGGGTCCAGCAGCGTCGCCGCCTGCAACACCGCCTGCTGCGGCGCGAACGCCTTCGGCGCGAGCGTCGCCGCGTCCGCGTCGATACGCCGGATGTTCAGCACGCCCTTCACAATCCCCGCCAGGTGCTCCGCCGCCTCCGTCCCGCGCCGCAGCATCTGGTCCTGCCGCGCCGCTTCCCCCCGCGCGCCCAGCTCGCGCGCCAGCTCCAGGTATCCCTGCAGCGCCATCACCGGCGTGCGCAGCTCATGGTTCACATTGGCCAGGAACTGGTCCTTCAGCTGCTCCAGCTCCTTCTCGCGCTCATAGGCGATACGCACATCGCCCAGCTCGCGCTGCGTGCGCCGGAAGCTCCGCGTCGCCGCCACGATCAGGATGCCCAGCGCCAGTTGCGTCGCCACCGGCACCGTATAGACTACCAACCCATCCGCCCGCGCCAGCTCGCCAGCCAGATTCTCCGCGTGCGGTGTCAGCATGATCATCCCAATGGTGAAGAGCGACGTGCCCGCCATCGTGACCAGCGCCCAGCGTGGCCGCCCAAAGATGCCGGCGATGGCGATCGGCAGCGTCAGCAGCGCGAAAGCCGGGATGGCTGAAAGATCGAGCTGCCCCTGCAGAGGGCCGTTCGCGACCAGCAGAAAGAGGATCACCCCCGCCACGCCCGCGAAGAGCGCCGCCGAGCCGATATTGGCCCTCTTCGCCAGGATTGCCCATCCCGCGATGGCAAAGGCTACCAGCCCCACACCCAGTTGCAGGCTGCTCTCCACGCTCCCCGATTGCGCATCCGCCTGCACGGCGAACGGCATCGCCAGCGCCACCACCCCCAGCAGTGGCGGCACCACCAGCCGCAACAGGTGCAGCCGGCGTTGCGCGTCGAACTCGTCGAGCATCGTCCGCTCGGTGGCCGAGAGCGGCCCCCGCAGCGCCCGCGATGGCTGCGGCTCGCGCGGTGACGGCGCTGTCATGCGAAGTCTCCTCGATTACCCGCGACCTTCAGGGCGCCTCCTCGCCAAGCGATCCACTCGCCCTCGGCTGGCACGCCCGCCCGCACTACGATCCCATCTCCTCCGACTCCCCCACCGTGCGCAGCCGCGTCCGCCGCTCCGGCGGCGCCAGCGCGATCGCGCGCCGGATCGCTTCCACCAGTTGGCGCGGGTTCAGCGGCTTGTCCAGATACGCGTCCGCCCCCGCCAGCATCCCCGCGAAGCGGTCGCGATCCTGGACCATCGCCGAGAGGATTACCAGCGGCAGGTCCGCCGTCGCCGGATCACCCCGCAGCGCCCGTATCACCTGGTAGCCGTCGAGCTGGGGCATACGCACGTCGATCACCGCCACATCCGGGTGGTCCGTGACACAGCGCTCCAGACCCTCGGCGCCGTCGAGCGCCGAGATCACCTCATAGTTCCCGAAGAGGCGCAGCGACTCCACCATCACCTCATTCAGGTGCGGATCGTCGTCGATCACCAGCACACGGTAGCGCGCCGACCCATCCATCGGGCTGGCCGGTTCGTGCGGCATGCTCCTCCTCCTGATCGGTGTCGGTCCATCCCGGTGCCCGTGCGGGCAGCCTCGGCGAACAGCCTCGGCGGGCCGCTCCCACGGGCGCGCTACGCGGATGCCCCGCGCCGGGAGAACAGCCCCCGGCGAAGGAGCAGCGTCGGGATGAGCCAGAGCGGGTAGATCAGATACGGCAGGTTGGATACCCAGTACGACACGCCGTTGGTCACCGTGTTCAGCCCGGCGAAGATATCGCCGAGGAAGAACCCGACGATGGCGTAGAAGATCATCGCGCCGGTCATCAGGCCAACGGGCACCACCCATGCCCGACGTTGCAACAGCCCCACCCCGGTGGCGGCGTAGAGCGGACCGAGCAAAAAGGCGTCCTCGATGGCGCCCGCCAGGATGCCCGGATCCACGTGCTGGTAGCTGTTGTCGCCATTCAGGATATACGCATACCACACCTCGCCAAGCGGGTTGCTATGCGGCCCAATCGTCACCAGACCCAGCGCGAAGAGCACGTAATAAAACTGCGGGATCGCCGTGATGATGCCGAGCACGAGCGAATAGATCGCGAGCACGACGAGCCAGACCGGCCGGCCGGCGCGCTGGCCCGTCGCGGTCTCGCGTGTCGCGGGAGGGGACTGAACCGCCACCTGGGCGCCTCCTCGGGATGCGGGCTACTTCGGGGCCGCCCATGATCCACTGGGGCCGCCCACGGACCGCACGCAGTGCCACACTACCAGGTTAGCGGGCGGACGTCAAGCGCCATCGCGCCGTAGGCAGGGTCTTTCAAAGATTGTGCTGGGCGGGGGGCCCGGGCGGTTGAAAACCGCGGCTGGATGGCCTTCGGCCACGAAGCCCCCAGTGGGGGACCCCAAGCCCCCAGTGGGGGACCCCAAGCCCCCAGTGGGGGACCCCAAGTCTCCCTTGGGAGACTGGCCGGTGAGCGCATCTTTGAATGGCCCTGCGCGGTAGGGCAGGACGCGGCGTGCCGGGCGAGCCCCCGAGGGACTCGCCCGGCATGGCGGACCAAACTCCGCTTCATCCCGCAATTACGTCAGCCGCCCGTGACGACGACCACCCCATTCACGCCCTGCGCCTGGCTTCCGAGCGTGGGCGAACGCCAGAGGACGACACCGTTGGCCGCGGAGATGGCCACGATCCGCTCATTCAGTGCCTGGTAGACCATCCCGCCGGCGACCACCGGCGCGGCACCGTCGACCCGCTGATTGGCCTCGGGATAGGTCCACAGCACCGTGCCACTCGACGCCGAGAGGGCCGCGAGATTGTTGCTGGCCGGAGCGGTGAACCCTGAGCCGCTCGCGATCTCCGCGTACACCCTGGTGCCGTCGAAGATCGGCCAGCCGCTGGCATTCGCCGCATGCCAGCGCTCCGCTCCGGACGACTCGTCGAGGGCATCCAGGCTGGTCACTTCCGAGCCCGCCGCGTCCTTGCCGCCGCGACTGACGTAGACGAGGCCGGCTCCGGCGGCAATGACATACGGTTGGCCATCGGTGGTGTCGTGCCAGAGCACACCGCCGTCGCTCGCCCGCAAGGCGTACACGACGCCGTTGCCGAACTGGCCGGTGTTCATCGGCGCGCCACAGGAGAGGAAGACCGTCCCCTGATCCACCGCTTCGAAGAGCGCGGTCCCGCAGGCTTGCGGCAGTGCCACATCCCAAAGCTGCGACCCATCGGCGGCGCGCAGCGCGTGGATGTGCTGGTGCGTCGGGTCCTGCGGCTGATCGGAGACGTAGACCACCCCACCGGCCACGACCGCGTTCGCCCGCAGTGTAGAGGTGTGGAACGTCCAGACCACGGCGCCGTCGCTCGCGCGCAGCGCGTAGAACGTATCGTTGCCCGTGCCGGTGCCCATGGTGCCGCCGAAGAGCATGCCATCGGCCAGCGTGAGCTGCGTCAGCCGCGCCGCGGTCGGGCTGCGCCAGAGCGGAGCCCCGCTCGTCGCGGAGATCGCATCGACCCCGGAGTCCCAGGGCGAGACGGTTTGCGCGTAGGCGAAGTAGACCGCACCATTGGCCACGACCGGCGCGCCGGCGTACACCTGACCCGACGAGTCGAAGGGGTGGCGATACTGGATCGCTCCCGTGCTCGGGTTGAGCAGGATCAGCGAGCCCGGCATGGTGACGTAGACCCCCGCCGGAGCCGGCGGTTGCGGCCCGGCCGGGGTCGGCGAAGCGGTGGGTGTGGGCGCGCCGGGGGTCGGGGTGGCGGAAACGGGTGATGGCGTCGCCGTCCCCGTCGCGGTCGGATGTCCGCCCAGGCGCGGCGCCCCGCGGAGCAGGGCGAAGAAGCCCCCACCCAGCAGCGCGATGACGAGCACGGCCGCGACCGCGCGCCAGGCCGTCCCGAAGCGGCTGGGCGGGCGGCGCAGAGGCTGGGGCGGCCGGGTACTGGGCGCGGTCACTTCCGGCCAGGTGTCCGACGAGATCATCTGGACTCTTCCACTGTTCAGGGCCGCGGCGTGGCGCGCGAGGGTCCCGCGGCCGCGTGCCAGGACGGCGTCGGCGGCGGGTGGCAGCGCATACGCGTCCGCCACCGTGCGGACCAGCACCGCGCTGGGCGTCGCGGGCGCATCCGGACGCAGCGACCGGGCAATCGTGTCCTCGACCACCGCCGGCGCGAAGGGATCGTCGGCGGATTCGCCACGATTCCCGGCATCCCTATCGCTCATCGCGTCATCACTCATCGCGTCCACTCCTCTCGTAGGCGGCGCATGGCGCGGGCAAGCAGCGCGCGCACGGCATCGGCGCGCTTGCCGACCACCTCGCCGATCTCCGGCGACCGCATGCCAGCGGCAAACCGCAGCGCCAGCACCTCTTGCTGATCCTGGGGGAGACGCGCGATCAGACGACGCAGCTCGCGGTGCTCTTCGCCGCGCAGCGCCACCCACTCGGGCTCGCTGCTCTCGCCGGCCCGCCGTTCATCGGCGGCATCCATCGCGGCCAACGGCAAGGCACGCTGGCGCCGGCGATAGAAGTCGGCAATGCGGCGCTGAGCGGTCACCATCAGCCAGCCGCCGGTCAGGACCTGGCCGTCTGCGCAGGCATTGAGCGCGGCGAGGAAGACATCGTCGAGCGCGTCCTCGGCGTCGAGCGGCGTGGGCAGCCGGTGGACCAGGTAGGCCAGCACCGCGCGCGCATGCTCCTGGTAGAGCAAGTCCACGACCTGCGCCGGACCAGGCGAACCCGGCCCGGCGGCCGCGCCCCACGGGTCCATGCGCGCGCGGCTCGACCCGGCTTCCCCGTCTTCGCGGATGGACAAAAGCCAGTGCGCCGCCGTCCGCCACCACCGGCGTGACGGCGCGAGACGACGACGCGCGTGAGGGATGTGCGCGGGTGCCGCGATTACGAGCATGGCCTGGCGCTCCTTGTCCCGACGACCTTTGAGTGGTGCTACTCAATCAACGCGCGGAGCAGCGCGTTCCGCCGCTAGCGGACGCTCACCAATCTCTGCCGCCAGGATCATCGTCGGGAGCCGCCAAAGTGTGACGACGGATTTGTGCTGACCAATACAGACACGACAAACCGCATTCACGATTTACGCGTCGATGTCCACCCGATACGGCTTCTCAAACGCGGGCCTGAGCGCCTTCCAGGCGACCTCGGCCGCCCGCGCGTCCTTCCCGTCCAGCAGCGCGAAGACCATGGCCCGCACGACCGGATCATGGCTCGCGAGCGCCGCGGCCATCTCCTTGCGGCTTGGCAGGCCCTTCACCTGCTCGTACGCGTCTCGGGCCTGGGCGGTTAACGTGGAATGCTGGGAGCGCAGCGCGTCCGCCGTCGCCTTGACCCATGCATAGAACTCGTCCGGCACGTTCGCGAGCAGCTCCGCGAGCTCCTGCCCGTTCTTCAGCAGCTCCCAGATGCTCCTGGCGCTGACCTGGGTGATCAGCCGGTGCAAGCGCACATACTCGGCGAACTTCATCTTGACCCGCACGCCTGACTGGAAGCGCACCACATACCCCTCGGCGTTCTCAATCGCCGTCGCGCGCAGCCGCTCCAGGCCCCCGGGCGAGTCAAACAGCCTGGCCTTGTCGGGGTAGTCAACATCGCCGAGATCGAGCTCCGCCGCCGACTCCGTGTGGATCGCCGCCAGCAGGGCCAGACGCACGGCGGGGCCGTAGTCCACCACGATCCGGTTGGCCGGATAGATGATCTCGAACAGGTAGGTGTACCCCGGCCGAATCCACGCGGTGCCATGAGTGGCGGCGTGGCGCTCGAGCAGCCGCGTGCCCATAGCCGCCTGGTCAGACGTGAAGCTGCCCCGAGTCGCGATCGCGTAGCCACCCCCCGATGGATAGAGGATGCCCAGGCTGCCATCGAGCTTCTCGGTGACCTGGAAGGGCTCGTCGGGCAGCCTGCCCGGATGTTCCTCCAGGTTGAAGAACTTC
>JANWHL010000197.1 GCA_025450405.1 Ktedonobacterales bacterium | reverse complement strand
GTGATGGGGAGCTACAACTTCTCCGAGAACGCCGAAGCCAATGACGAAAACCTGCTCGTGATCGATTCGCCCGGTCTCGCGGCAGCGTGCACGACGTACTTCGACGCGCTCTTTGACACATATGGTCAGCGGAGCGAGACGCCGGTGGCCAGCGTTGCCGCCGTGGAGCACCCAGGGCCGCGGCCGCATGTGCTGATCGCTGACCCCGCCGGCCGCGCCGCCCGCTCGGACCTCTGGTTGGCGCGCAGTCGCGAGGCGCTCCAACATCAGACTGAGCGCGGGCGGACAGACGACCTCGTGGTCTATACAGACGGGACGGACGTGGGCAACGCCGCGGCCGACGCGGTGCTGGCGACCGCGGCGGATGATGTCGCGGCGGTGCGTGCGTTGTTTGGCGGCACCGCACTGCCGGCCGGTCAGGATGGCGACGACGCCGATACACCGCGGACGGCGCTCCCACTCCACGTGCTCATCGACCCGGAGGCCGGAGGCGCCTACCACTTTGGCTGCGCGGCGACCGATCTGTACATCGAACCCAACCCGGAAATGGCCGTGGGCCTTATGGTGGCCGAGCTGGTGGAGGTTTATGAAGCGGCAGTCGCGAACGGCTGGGACTGTGGGCGCACCAATGGCGAGGCGCTGTCGCGAGTGCTGGCGGCGGAGCGCGACCCGAAGCTCGCACCGCTGCTGGCCGCCACCGAACGGGGCTGGGGGGCAGGCGGTCAGATGGACCGTGTATCAAACAACATGGCCGACGACCGCGACCAGAGCGCCAATGGCTGCGGCACACTCTTACTCTACTACCTGCACACGCAACTTGGCTACGACTGGGACAGGATTGTAGCGGCGGGTGGCGCCACGCTCGCGGATACGTACCAGACGCTCACTGGCAATCCAGCGTCGCAGGCGTTCGCCGGTTTCCTGACCTTGCTGGTAACCAGTAATTTCGCCGGCGACCTGACGGTACCCGCGTCGGGCAATCCGTACCCGCGTCGGGCAATCCGTATCCGCTGACGGATATGAGTCTCTTCGACCCGCGGGGTGCCATGGAGCCGCCCCCGCGCCTACGGCGCCGCACCTGGCGCAGGTGCCTCCACCCCTCCCCGCGTCGCGCGTGCGGCCGCCCATCCCTGGGCCGCCGATTGACGGGGCGGGACCCGTGCACTGAGCCCTCATCGACCAGGGTGGTGGCGTGACTCGCTAGCGAATGAGCGTGCGGTCCACCACCATGGCGGCGAAGAGCAGGGCGAGGTAAAGGTTAGAGTACCAGAAGAGCGTCCGTGCGGTGGCCTGCGAGGTGCCCGACCGCAGGAGGCGAATCGCCAGGAAGACGAGCCCGCCCCCCAGCACGAGCGCCGCGGCGAGGTAGAAGAAGCCCATGGCACGCATGGCGAAAAGGATCAAGGTGGCCGCGAGGAGCAGCAGCGAATAGAGCAGGATCTGGCGCCGGGTTTCGTGCTCACCGACAACCACTGGCAACATCGGAATGTGGGCGCGTGCGTAATCCTTGCGGATGAGGAGGGCAAGCGCCCAGAAGTGCGGAGGAGTCCAGAGAAAGATGATCAGGAAGAGCCAGACCGCCGCCAGGTTGAGGCCGCCGGTGACGGCGGCCCAGCCCACCAGCACCGGCACCGCCCCAGCGGCCCCACCGATCACGATGTTCTGGGGCGTAGTGCGCTTGAGCCAGACGGTGTAGACAAGGACGTAGAAGAGAATGGCGGCGAGGGCCAGCACGGCGCTCACGAGGTTGGCGCCAAGGGCGAGGATGACAAACGACAGAACGCCTGACGCGAGGCCGAAGATGAGGGCATTTCGCGGCGCGACGCGACCGGCCGGGAGGGCGCGGCGCTGGGTGCGGGTCATGATCTGGTCGATGTCGCGGTCCCAGTAGCAGTTGATGGCGTTGGCGCTGCCGGCGGCGAGGGCCCCACCAAGCAGGGTGGCGATGACGAGTCCTGGGGCCGGGAAGCCCTGACGCGCGATGACCATGGCAGCGAGGGTAGTGCCCAGCAGCAACACGGTGACGTGTGGCTTCATGAGGTTGACATAGGGCCCGATGGCCCGCTTCAGCTGTACCCGCATACGTGGCGCTTCCTCTAGAGGATCTGGCGCGGCGAAGCATGCGCGCCACCTGACGCTGGGCGTCGCGCCGGACACCACCATTGATTGTACCTGCGCGAGCCGACCCTGAGCCCGCGTACGACCTGACAATCGCCTGAACATCCCGGCGCGACGCGCTCGCCCGCGTTCGCCGTGAACACGTGTCGCCGTCCCCGCGCGGAGCGTTCGGTCGGGTGCCAGCGGCCGTCTCCTGGACCCGCGGGCTAGGAGATAGGTCCAATTGCGTGGGGTCAATTGTGCCGCGCGGCATACACTACTGGCATAGTCTCAGGTGGGGTGATCCGTTTCCTAAACCACTGCTCGCTCGCGGCCTCACGGTCCGGACGGCGGGCGCAACCGTCCACATCGCGAGCACCTGGCCGCCATTCCGGGGACTCGTAGCAAGGAGGTCCATCGGTGATGAGAACACCGCGGATTTTGGTGGTAGACGATAGTTGGACCGAGCTGGCGCTCATGGCCGCGCCGCTCAAAGAGCAGGGCTACGAAGTCATCACAGCCAGCGATGGCGAAGAGGCGATCGACAAGGTGGTGTCCACGAGCCCGGATTGCGTGGTCCTGGACATTGTCATGCCTGGCCAGAACGGGTTCCAGGTGTGCCGGCGGATCAAGCAGACGCCGCAAGGCCACAACATTCCCGTGATTTTCGTCAGCACGAAGAACACCTCGCTGGACAAGCAGTGGGCCTATCAGCAGGGCGCCGCCGCCTATCTGACCAAGCCGTTTCGTGGCGATGACCTCGTGGCGTGCATTCGGCAGATGATCTAATTCCGCCCCTGTTCGAGTGCCGCCCGCAGAGCCGCGGGTAACGGGATCGGCCGCTCGGTGGCGGCGTCAAGCGCGACGATGACCATCTTGCCGTCCGCCACCACCGCCCCAGTGGCATCCGCGCTGTGCGCGGGCGCATCATCCGCGGACATGTCATCCGCTGGCGCCTCCACAGGCGTGCGGCGGGCGGTGAATCCGATGGTCCATGAGGTCGCGCCCACCCGTTCCACACAGGCCTCAACGTCGATCTGATCGTCATAGCCCACCGGGCCGCGGAAGTCGCACTCCAGATGCGCGCGCGGGAACTTGTGCTCGCGCAAGGTCGTCGCGTACGGCAGGCCGAGCGCACGCATGAGCGCATGCTCGGCCACCTCGAAGTAGCGGAACATGGCGGTAAAGTGGATGCGCTGGCTGCCGTCGACATCTCCGAAAGCCACTCGAATGCGCGTCGTCTCGCGCGGCATGCGTTCCTCCCTCCTCCAGTTTAGGCTCGTGCGCGTCGCAATGATCATCGCGTCTCACAGGGGCAGGGGAAGCGTCTCCAGGTCGCGCAGGTCGGCAATGACGAAGTCCGGTGCGCAGGCACGGAGATGCTCAAGCGTGTGCTCAGGCCCGGTGGCCACCGCGATGGTGCGCAGGCCCGAGGCCACCCCGCAGGCGATGTCGGCCGGCGTATCGCCGACGACGTACACCTGATCCGGCGCGAAGTCACGGCCGAATATCTCACGCGCACGCACCAATGCTAGCGGTGGAAGGGCGTCGCGCGCCTCCGCCTCGTCGCCGAACGCGCCGCACCCGAAGTGCCGGGCCAGGCCGGCCGCGCCGAGCTTGGACCACGCGATGCGCTGGATATTGCCCGTGACCAGACCCAGCGACGCCCCACGCGCGGCGAGCCATTCAAGCGCTTCGGCGGCGTGGGGCGTACGGTAAGCGCTCAGATCGGCGTCTACGATCCGGTCGTACGCGTCAGCCGCCGCGGTATAGAAGCTGGTGAGGCCAGCCTCGGCGGCACGAGAGTCGCAGCCGGCGGCCGCCAGCAGCCGTGACGTAATGGCCGTGTCGGTCATACCGGCTGTCGGCCCTAAGTCCACGGATTCGAGGGCGATGCCATAGACGGAGCGCAGGGCTTCGCACAGGGCGCGCCGGTGCGCTGGAGGCAGACGGCGCAGCAGCGTCCCGTCAATATCGAAGAGAAAGAGCACGACGCCGAGCCTCCTGACCATAGCCCATTGCGCGTCACCACCAGCAAGGCGGGGTCGCGCTTGACTGCGCGGCTGTCCAAGGCCCGGGCCTCGACTCCGCGCGCCATCGGCGCCCGTCCGTGTTGCATGTTCCCAATGCCCGCGCGTATCATAGCATGAGGGCAACCACTCGCGGCGACGGGTGGCGCGGGCGCTGGCCTAGATTGGGCGCGCACGGCGGAGGTCGATCCGCCGGCTGGCGCCTAGCATGGATGAACCAGAACGCGAAACCTGGGCGGGAAACCTGGACGGGAAAGAAGGATCGGCGATGGACCTGCGCTTCGAGATCGGCGATTCCGGGGCCCCTCGCGGTCACGCCATCATTTACGCGCGGAGCGGAGGTCCGGATGGGCCGCTGTTGGCCACCTATTGCGTGGTGCTGCCGATCGCGTTCTCCATCGGGAAATACCTTCCACCGATGTTCGCCGCCCAGATGCCGATGGAGGGGATGGGCGATGTCGCGGCCATGAGTGTGGTGCCCATTCCGCCCATGCTGGAGGAGGCTGAGAGCCTCGCCGAGCTGAGCCAGGCGGCCGAGCGCCGCGGCGATGACCTCTGTGACATGGGCGTATTATTCATCACCAGCGATACCCAGCGCATGACCTTCGCCGCCGAGGCCGCGCAAGCCTACGGCACCCTGTATGGCGCCTATGCCCAGACGTGGCCAGTCGCAACCGACGAACTGCCTGGCATGGGCGCGCCCGCTGAGTTGGAGGTGGAGGACGTGCTGGCCGAAGTGCTCTCGGACCGCGACCGATTGGCCGAGCTCTCGCGCTCCGTCGGCATGCTCCGCTACGCGCTGGAGGGGCACGACCAGCGGTTGGTGGAGAAGACGGCGGGCAGCATGCGCCGCATGGCGGCTACGCTCCCGGAGAAGTATCGGGCCGCCCAGCTGATTGACGCGGCGGTGCTGCCCGGTGAGCCCGGAGCCCAGCTCGCCCGGCTCTATCTCCAACGGGCCTACAAGTTGGCCGACGAGGACTACGCCGCCATCCCGCCGATAGAGCGCGAGATTCGGGCGCTGCGCGGCGAGGGTTCGGGCGAGTCGAGCGATCCCGGGGATGGGTCGGGCGGCGTGCGGCCTGGCGATGGGGATGCCGGGACCGCGCCCGGCTCGCCAAGGAGCTCCGCGGTGCCTGGCGCGTCGGGAGGTCCGGGGGACACAGAGGACAGGGGCGACACGGGGGACACGGGCGCGCCCGATGCTCCGGCTCGCCCGGAGCGCCCGGACCCGGGCGGACCGTGAGCCGCGGGCGCGGGGCGGGGATGGACTGGCTTGGGGGTCCGCTGGGAGAGCCAACCGTAAACGAAGACCAGACACCGGGAACACGATCGGCGCGAGGGCGGCAGTGCCCCGCGCGCCAGCGATTGATGAAGGAGTCGGGAAGACCATGACGACGGCCGTCCATGCGGACATCTCGCCGCTGCTGGAGGCGCTTGGTGCCCGCGACGAAGCGCGAATCATCCAGGAGACGCTGGATCTGCTTGGGCCGGGGAGCGTGCCGCCCGGGCACATCACCGCGCGCGTGGCGGTCCCGGTCGCCTGGGCTGGTGGTGATGGCCATCCATTGCTGGTGCTGGGCGCGGCTGGGCGCATCGCCGAGTGGATGCGTGCCATCCCAGCCGGCCCTGAGCCGGACGCCGCGAGCCAACGCGCTCTCGCGCCGGCGGTCCCCCTCGTTCAAGGGCTTGTCGCCGTGGCCGATCAGGTCCGCGTTGGGCTGCGAGGACAACACCCGGACCTGCCAACGCCGATCACGCCGCTGCAGCTGGATGGCGAGGGCGGCCCGCTGCCCGCGTTGCGCCAGGCCTACGCCAAAGGTGACCGGACGCGCTTCGCCGCCGTGCTAGCGGGGCTCTATCGCACCGGCGCCGATTATCGTTCGCTGGCCAAGAACTTGTATGCGACGCTTGACTACCATTATCCGGCCGGGGGGCACCCGCTGATCTTCGCCGCTGGCGCCAACCGCGTGTTGGGACTGGCGAACTGGGGGGTGCGCGTGCCCCCATTGATCCACTGGCTAGTGCCGCTCGTGGTGAGTGGCGAGGCCGACGAAGGGCTGGCCGACCGTGCTCGGAGCTACGCCGAGGCCCCTGGCCACGATCTCGCCTGGCTGCGTACCCGGCTGTCCGTCCCCAATGAGGACGCCGCCGGTCCCGCCTTCCGGCGCACTATTTTAGATGGCGATGCCGACGCCGCTTGCGGGGCTGTGCTCACCGCGCTGCGCGCGGGCGCGACCCCGCGCGGGGTCGCCTCGGCGCTGGCCGTCGCGGTCGCCGAGCGGCTGGCCGCCGTGGCCGCCGGGGACCGCGACACGCTGGATCACGCCGGGCACACACTGCTGTACGCCAGCGCGGTCCATCAGGTCATGCGCGAGTCGCAGGACCCCGAGGTCTTTCCGCTCCTCTACACCGGGGCGTTGGTGGTGAACGCACTCGGGCGGGCGCCAGGCGCCGCGCCCGCCGCGGTCCCCGCCAGCACGCCCATCGGTGGCCTGATCGCTCCGGCAATGCTGCGGTCGCTGGAACACCAGGCTGCCAGTGGTGATACCACCGGGGCACTGACCACGGCCCGGCGCTATATTCAGCTCGGACACGCGCCCATGAGTCTGGCGGGCGTGCTCGGTGCGGCCGCCAGCCGGCGCGACACGCGCTCTGTCCCCCATACACTTCCGCTGGTCGCGGCCGCGGCGGAGGAGTACCTCAATCTTCCGGGCATGGGCACCGGAGGGATGCCCAACCCCAGCAGCAGCCAGAGTGCGTTGGTGACCGCCATGGTGCGGCTGGCTACCGAACTCACGGGCGAGACCACACTGGCGGATCACGTGCGCGATGCCATCGCCGCGCGGGCGACGTAGGGGCAGAGCTATCTGGCGCGGATAACCGGGATTTAGCCGAGGCGAGCGCGATGTAAGACGCGCTCGCCCCGACATTGATGCCGGCCGCTCAGGACGCCGGCCGGTCAGTTCGCCTTGGGTTTGGATGTGCCGGCCTGGCCAGTGTGCGGGCGAGCCGTGGACGCGGACTTGCGCGCCGCGGACTTGGTGCTGGGCGATGGCGTATCGGCTTGGTGCGGGGTGGCGTGAGCGGTCTGGTGTCCTTTGCCCACGGACCCGTTGGTTGACGCGCCAGTTTCCGACGCGCCGTTGGTCCCCGAGTCCTCACCGAGACGTGCCTCGAGCGCGCCGAGGCGGTCGCGGAGCTTGCGGTTCTCCTCGCGCATCTCGTCGAAGTCGGTGCGCAGGCGGCGTGTCTCGTCGTCGCGGGTGCGGCCGCCACGGAGGGCGGCGAGTGTCTGGCGCGCGATACGCGTGCCGCGCATGTCCACCGCGCGGTCGGCGAAACGCTGGACGGCCGCGATGGCCCGGTCATCCCCGAGATCGCGGAGCGCGCCGAGGGATTGATACTGTACGGATTCCCAGGGATCGTCCAGGGCCGCGATGGCGCCATCGACCGCGTGCGTGTGCGCGTCGCCCGGCGGGAGCCGGTGGGTGGCCGCGAGCGTCCGCAGGCCGCCTGCCGCTGCCTGGCGGACCTGGATGGAGTTGTGTCGGTCGAGCAGCCACCCCACGATGACCCCGACCACGCGCGCCTCGGCGAGCTCGCCTAACCCCGCGAAAATGCCGGCGCGGATCGTCTCATTCCATGAACCCCGACCGAGGAGGGATGTGAGTTTATCGAAGGCGCCGGGCGTGCGGGTCCGGCCCAGGGCGGTAGCGGCGGCGGCCTCGACGAAATAACTGGGGTCGCCGCGTGCCAGAAGCGTGGCAAGGGCATCGCCTGCGCGCTCCGCCAGCGCGGGCTGCGCCGGCATCTGGAATTCGCCGAGCGCCGTCGCCATGGCCCGCCGCGCTTTGGGATCTTCCACACGCGCCAGGCCGGTAAGCAGGGCATCCAGCGCCGGCTCGTCGCGCATGCGCCCCAGAGCTCCGGCAATCGCCCCGCGGACGGCCCAGAACGGCTCATCCAGCAATGCTTTAGCAAGCGTGTCGCGGCTCCGCGGATCGCCCAGCCGGCCCAGCGCCTCGGCGGCCTCCATGCGCCCGAGCACGTCTGGGTCGCGACGCAACTGGAAACGGAGCAGGTCCGCGGGGCGCTCGAACTGGAATGTCTTGGGGATACGGCTGCCGGGATCGAAGCGGACCATGACCGGACGGGCCGCGAGTGGGAAGTAGAAGGTCTGCTCAGCCTCCTCGAGATCAGCGCGGAAGGTGATGAAGTCCACCGGCAGGTCGGAACCATCCACCTCGCCATTTTCGCCAACGCGCGGGTCATTGCCCGTGGGCACGGCGAAGACGATCTCGACCGGCACGTGGAACGTCGTGCCGCCGTCGCGCGCCTGGCGCTGACTGACGCTAAGTCGGGCCGTGCGCCGATCGTCGTCCCATGAGAAGGAAATCTTGAAGTCGGGGTGGCCGGCGCCATAGACCCATTCCTCGAAGAGACGCGCCATGCCGCGGCCAGTCGCCTCCTCAAAAGCGCGTTCAAGGTCGGCGGCGATCACCTCGCGGCCGCGGTTGCGCCGTGTGTAGAGCTGGATCGCGCGCCAGAAGGGCTCTTCGCCGACGACGAAGCGGAGCAGGTTCAGGACAAGCGAGCCTTTCTCGTAGACATGGCGGTCGAAAAGCTCCTGGCCATCTTTATAGTAGACGTTGTAGACGATCGGGCGCCGGCCATGGCGGTCCGCGTCCAGGTAGGCGCGCAGGTTGTTGCGGACCTCCACACGGAATTCGTCCTCGCCCTCGTCGTGCTGCTTCCAGGCCATCTCCAAGTACGTGGCGAAGGACTCGTTAAGCCAGATGTTGCCCCAGTCACGGCAGGTGAGCAGGTCGCCAAACCACTGGTGGACGAGCTCGTGGGCGACCACGGGCACCGGCGACCAATCGAGCATGGCGCGCTGGTCTGGCAGCAGGCGGAAGCTATGGGTGGTGGCGCTGGTGTTCTCCATGGCGCCGGTGAAGAGCTCGGGCACGATCTGCGCGTACTTTTCGTAGGGATAGTCCACGCCGAAACGCTCAGAGTAAAACGCGAGCATGGCCGGCGTCTTATCGAACATCTGGTGCGCGTCGGCCTCGCGTCCTGGGCGCACGTAATAGTTCACCGGGATGTCGCGCCAGTGGTCGAGAACCTCGCTGAACTCGCCCGCGACCAGGGTGACGAGATAGGCCGGGTGGGGCACGGCGTGGTGCCAGCGGAAGGTGCGGGTGCCCGACTCGGGGTGGTCGTCCACGCCCTCCAGGCGTCCATTGGACAGAGCGAAGAACCGCGCCGGGACGGTGGCGTGGACAGAGGTGGTGGCGCGGTCATTGGGAAAGTCGTGGCACGGGAACCAGAAATGGTTCGACTCTGGCTGCCCCTGGGTCCATGCTTGGACTGGGCGGTCGGGGTCGCCGGCGTCTGGGCCGACGAAGTGGAGTCCGGAGCGCGGCTGCGTGGCATAGTGGACGCTGACGGCGAACTCCTCGCCATGGGCGTAGGGGCGGTCGAGCCGAACGACCAGGCGCTCACCCTCTGACCAGGATTCGAGCGCCGTGTCGCCATGGGCGAGCGTCACGCGGTCCACACCGAGGTCGCCAGCGTCGAATGTCACCTGGCGTACCTCTTCGAAGAGTGCGGCGAAGGTGGTGGTAACGGTGCCGGCGACCATGCGGCGGTCAAAGTCGAGCGTCACGTCGATGTGGACATGACGGACGTCGGATGGCCGATCGGGGGAATAGTGCGGGCGGTCGCCAGGAAGCGCGAAGGCGGGAGGCTCGGGTGTCCGCGTTGCGGGCGCCGTGGGCATGGCATCGAAGTCGAACTCGAGGATCGTGTCATGGGCACGGTCGCTGAGCGTGTTGTCGACGAGGTCGTCATGGTCTTGGAAGGTCACGAGTGTCACTCCTTTGATCGAGGAGATTGACCGATGTTGATTATGACGCGGCACGGCATAGCGGGAGCGGATCTGGCGCACGGTCGCGGATTACCGGACCGTGTGGCGCCCTATGGTCGTTGCTCGCGGGGGGCATGGCGCCGCGCGTGCATGCGGGATCAGTGCACGCCGAGGGCCAACGCGGGCGCATACGGTGTCTCGTGTGGGGAGACAGCTCATGATCGTACCAGACTGTATGGTCCGCGTCAAACACGCGAGATGGATGACAATGACCGCGGTGGGCGGTCCAGGTGCGCGCGAGTCCGAGCGCCCCAGGCGAACACCCGGACATGTCGTCACCCTTCGCGCTGAGGGTCCATAGCCATGGCAGCGTATGGGGGCGCGTCTCGATCCGTGCCACGATTGCCCGGTCATCAGTCCCGTGCGTTGCGCGCAGCCAGGCGGCGAGGGTATCATGCACTCGTGGCGCGCCGCACCCGTGGCACGTCCTAGATCACGGGCACCCAGCCTTCGCGTGCCCCGTAGTGCCTGACATAGCCCCGCGTCCCACCAGGGGATGTCGCGGTCAGTTAAGACCTTGCCTCGCGGTGTGCCACGAGTCGTCAACGCGCCACCTCCTTCCACAGCTGTCCCGCGGTTCCACTCGGAGGCCCGCACCGTGCCCGACTTTACCCACCTTCACGTCCACTCCGAGTTCAGCCTACTTGACGGCCAGTCTCGTCTTGACCGTCTAATTGCCGCCACCACGGCCGCGGGTATGAATGCCGTTGCCCTCACCGACCACGGCGGCATGTATGGCACCCTCGACTTCTACAAAAAGGCTCGGGCCGCCGGCATCAAGCCCATCATCGGCGTCGAAGGCTATCTGGCGCCGAGCATCGAGGAAAAGACTGGCCGCTACGAGTACAACCATCTGCTGATGCTCGCACGCAACCAGGTCGGCTATCGTAACCTCCTGAAGCTCACCACGATCGCCCACACACGGGGCTATCACTATCGCCCTCGCGTGGACAAGAAGGTGCTCTCGCAACACGCCGAAGGTCTCATCGTCACGTCCAGTTGCCTATCTGGCGAGATTCCTGAGCTCCTCCTCAAGGGTGATCTGAATGGCGCTCGCGCCGCGGTCACCTGGTATCGCGAAGTCTTCGGCCCCGACAATTTCTACCTCGAGATCCAGGACCACGAGGCCGCTGAATCGCCCCAGGGCAAGCTCAATGGTCTTCTCTATGACCTTCACCGGGAGACCGGTGTGCCACTCCTGGCCACCAACGACCTGCACTATGTCGAGGCGCACGACGCGGAGGCCCAGGACATCCTCCTCTGTGTCCAGACCGGCAAGACGCTCGACGAACCCAAGCGCATGAAGTTCGATAGCAGCCAGTACTACCTCAAATCCCCTGACGAGATGGCACGCCTCTTCCCTGAGTTGCCCGATGCCCTCACCAATACGATGCGCGTGGCCGAGCGGTGCGATGTGGACATCGAGTTCGGCGCGGATCTCCTTCCCCACTATCCGATCCCTTCCGAGTTCCGTGATCAGGGCGAGTATCTCTATTATCTCTGCCTGCAAGGTATCAAGGAGCGTTTCGGCGACATCACCGAGGCCATCCAGCGCAAGCTTGATTACGAGTTTGAGATCATTCGCTCCAAGGGCTTCGTCTCGTACTTCCTCATCGTGTGGGACTACACCAATTACGCCCGTAGCCACGGCATGCGCTGCGTGGCTCGCGGCTCGGCAGCCGGCAGTCTCATCGCATACGTCCTCGGGATCACGAATGTGGACCCCCTCCGCTACGACCTGCTATTCGAGCGCTTCCTGAATCCTGAGCGCAAGGGCATGCCGGATATTGACATGGACTTCCCCGACGACCGTCGCGAGGAGGTCATCCGCTATGTCTCCGAGAAGTACGGCTGGGAAAAGGTCGCTCAGATCGTCACCTTTAATACCATGGCCGCCAAAGCCGCCATCCGCGATGTTGGCAGGGTCATGGGCCTGCAGCAGGACGCTGACCGCGTCGCCCGCCTCATCCCCGGCGGGCCTAAGGTGACCATTACTAGCGCGCTCGAACAAGTCAAGGACCTCAAGCAGATCTACGAGCAGAGCGCCCAGATCCATCGCCTGGTGGATATGGCCCGCGACCTTGAGGGGACGGTCCGCAGTCTTGGCATCCACGCCGCGGGCGTCGTCATCTCGCGCGAGGCGCTCGACACGGTCGTGCCGCTCCAGTACCGCGACCACAAGGACCCCAATCCCTGGCTCGTCTCCCAGTATGAACAGGCACACCTCGAAGAGCTCGGCCTGCTCAAATTCGACTTTCTCGGCCTCTCCAACCTCACCATCCTCCTCAATTGCCAGCAGTTCATCCGGCAGACGCGCGGCCTCGAACTTGACCTGGACCGCCTACCCGACGATGATGCCAGGACGTACGCACTGCTCGGCGAGGGCGAAACAACGGGGGTTTTCCAGCTCGAATCCGGCGCCATGCGGACGTACATTAAGGAGCTCAAGCCCACCCGCATCGAGGACCTCACGGCGATGGTCGCCCTCTACCGCCCCGGCCCGATGGACTCGATCCCGCAGTTCATCAAGGCGAAGCACGGTCAGGTCCGGATCGCCTACCTCCATCCGAAGCTCGAGCCGCTGCTGCGCGAGTCGTACGGCGTCATCGTGTACCAGGATCAGGTGCTGCTCATCGCCATTGAGCTCGCCGGCTTCTCCTGGGGTGAGGTGGACAAGTTCCGCAAGGCGATGTCCAAGAAGATCCGCGAGGAGCTGCTGAAATACCGCGACAAGTTCATCAAGGGCTGCGAGAAGCATAGCGGGATTGACCCGGAAGTCGCCGCGGAGATCTTCGCGTTTATCGAGCCGTTCGCTGGCTATGGATTTAATAAGTCCCATGCGGCCGCATACGGGTGGGTTGCCTATCAAACTGCGTATCTCAAGGCCAACTACACCGCCGAGTTCATGGCCGCCACCCTGACCACGGAGGCCGGGGACGCCAAGAAGGTCGCTGCCGCCGTCGCGGAGTGCCGGCGGATGGGTGTGGAAGTGCTGCCCCCGGATGTCAACCACAGCGAGAGTGGGTTCACCGTCGAGGACCAGCCACCAGAAGCGATCGAACCCAACGGCACCGCAAGCCTGGCCGATCCCGACGGACCGCGACAGGCCGTGCGCTTCGGCATGCTGGCCATCAAGGGGGTGGGACCCCGCCCGGTCGAGGAAATCCTGGAGGCACGTCGCACTGGCGGTCCCTTCCGCTCGCTCGCGGATCTCTGCGCTCGGACGGATTCCCGTGCCCTCACACGGGGCGCGCTGGAATGCCTGATCAAGGCCGGCGCGCTCGACGCCTTCGGACGCAGAAGTCAGCTCCTCGCGGGCATTGACCGCGCCGTGTCTCTCGGGCAGTCCATCCGGAAGATGCGCGAGATCGGGCAGAATAGCCTGTTTGGCGCGAGCGACGCGGGCGACGACTCAGGGGTGATCGCCTTTCAACTCCCAGACGTTCCCGATCACTCGCGCCAGCAGCTCTTGGCCTGGGAGAAGGAGCTGCTGAACCTCTATATCTCCGCCCACCCGCTCGCGCATGTCGCCGCCGCCCTCAAACGGCGCACCAACGCGACCACTGCATATTTGAACGAGGAGTGGGTCGGCCAGACGGTGACGCTCGGCGGCCGCATCGCGTCCGTCCGCCGCATCATGACTAAGCGCGGCGATGCCATGGCCGCTATCCAACTGGAGGACACGCAGGGCAGCATCGAGGTAGTCGTGTTTCCCCGCGTCTATGAGGCGACCGCCGACCGCTGGCGCGAGGACGCCATCGTCCTGGTCACCGGCACGGTCAAGCTCCGCGAGGACGAGCCGCAGCTGGTCTGCGAATCCGTCGAAGTTCTCGAGGTCTCCGAAGAGGAGCTCAACCGCCGCGAGTACCTGGTCCGCGTGCGCTTTGCGCGGACCAACAACGACGTCCGCGACCGTGTGCGAATAGAGGAACTGCTTGGCGTTCTACGCAAGTTCCCTGGCCAGGACCGCTGCGAGCTGGAAATTCGCAACAGCCACTGGCTGGTTCGACTTATGCCACCGCTGGATGGATCGGGGGTGCGCTTCTGCCCGGAATTGCAGGGGCAGCTGGAAGATATCCTCGGGCCGGGCGCCGTCGAGGCCCTCCCGACCGTCAGCGCCGTCGTGCCTCGAGTCTCATAGCGGCACCGCCGGGTTCAGCGCCACGGGTGGCCAGGCGCGGATTGCGCGCAGCGGATAGCGCCGGCTGATGGCATATGGTGGCAACGTGAGGTAATTCAACGGCGTGTCACCAGCAGCACGCGAGCGACGTATACAAGGCGGGGCCGCTGAGTGGCCACTCACGCGCGGAGCTGTCGCTAAATTGGTGCGTGCCATTCGGCCGAGCTTTTGCTATACTTCAGATACCGCGCCATGGCGGCGAGCACGTTGCGCCTGACTGGCCGGAACTCTGCCCCGCGGGGCACGAAACGTGAAATGTCCCGGGAGGCGAAAGCGTTCCATCTCGAGAGGCGTAGTGAGCATGGAGTGTTCCCGTTGCGGCCTGCCGATTGCGGATGGTGACCGCGTTTGCCCGGCCTGCGGCGCCCCGGTCGCCGTGCCGCCAACGAGCCTATGGGTGGTACAACCCGCGGCTAGCCAGGATCCCAGTCAGGATCCCGCCGCGGTGTCTGGTGAAGGCGCGGAGCCCGTCGCGGAGAACGCGCCACCAGCCAGCAGCAGGGACGCCGCTCGCGCCGTAACCCCGCCACCGACGGCGCCGGCAACCGAGATTGCGCGACCCGCTCCCGCCGCGGCGATTGGCGGGCCGAGTAACACCGCCGGCGCCCCCAATGGTGGGTACCGGTATCCGGCCTACGCATACAACACGGGCGTCTACCCCGCGCCCACGTACGGGGCATATCCGGGCTACCCATACCCCGCCAACCCGTACGCCGCTGGAGCGTACGCGTATCCGGGCTACGCCCCGGCGGGCGCGACGTACGCGGGCACTGGCGCCGCGGGGGCCGGGCCCCATGGGGTCCCACTAGCCCCGGCGGCGCCACGGGCGCCTGCAGGACAACCCGCCTATCCGTATCCATACCCTTATCCCTATGGGTACGGCTTCATGCCGATCCAGCCGCGCCGCGCCCCAGGCGAAACGTATCGGCTGGTGCTGGCGTGGATCGTCATCGTTGGCTCCGGGCTGAGTGTCGCCGTCGGTTTGCTGATGGGCCTGGCCTCGCTGGTGCTGGCCGGGACTCCCGGCACAAACGGCCTAACCACGCTGGATGTCGTGGTGGCGCTGGCGCTCGTGGGAATCTGTGGAGGCGGCGCGGCGCTTTACTTCGGCATCACCGCCG
>JANWHL010000196.1 GCA_025450405.1 Ktedonobacterales bacterium | reverse complement strand
CCACCCGCGACCTCGATCCGGCCGAGACGCTGTTCATCGTGTCGTCCAAGACGTTCACCACGCTGGAGACGATGACCAACGCGCGGTCCGCGCGGGCGTGGCTGGTGCGCGGTCTGGGCAGCGACGCAGCGGTTGCCCGGCACTTCGTGGCGGTTTCAACCAACGAGGCGGAGGTGGCGAAGTTCGGCATCGACACGGCCAATATGTTCGTGTTCTGGGATTGGGTAGGCGGCCGGTATTCGATGGATTCGGCCATCGGCCTCTCAACCATGATCGCGATCGGCCCGCACCACTTCCGCGAGATGCTGTCGGGCTTTCACGCGATGGACGAGCATTTCCGCACGACGCCGTTTGAACGCAATCTACCTGTGCTGATGGGGTTGCTCGCCATCTGGTACAACGACTTCTTCGACGCGGCGACGGTGGCGGTGCTGCCCTACGCACAGTACCTCAAACGGTTCCCCGCGTACCTGCAACAGCTGACGATGGAGAGCAATGGCAAGCATGTGACGCTGGACGGCGCGCGAGTGAACTACGAGACGGGTCAGATCTATTGGGGCGAGCCCGGCACGAATGGCCAGCATTCGTTCTACCAGCTGATCCATCAAGGCACGCGCCTGATCCCGTGCGACTTCATCGCGTTTAGCCAGACGCTGAATCCGCTCGGAGATCACCATGACCTGCTAATGGCGAATGTCTTTGCCCAGAGTGAGGCCCTGGCCTTTGGCAAGACGCCGGAGGAAGTGAAGGCGGAGGGCACACCTGACGAGCTAGTGCCGCACCGGACGTTCGAGGGCAACCACCCGTCCACGACGATTCTGGCGGAGCGGTTGACGCCTGAGACGCTGGGGACGCTGGTTGCGCTGTATGAGCACAGCGTGTTCACGCAGGGGACGATCTGGCAGATCGACTCGTTCGACCAGTGGGGCGTTGAGTTGGGCAAGGTACTGGCGCAGCGCATCATCCCGGAGTTGACCAGCCCGGGCGAGCCGCCGCTGGCCCACGACACCTCTACCAACGCGCTGATCCGGCGCTATCGGAGCGAGCGGGGGCAGTCGCGAACATGACGCTGGGCGGTTTATTGGGCGTGCTCTAAGCGGTCTACTGGGCATGCTCCACATCGAAGCGCGCCTCTGGAATGATGCGGAGGCGCGCGACGGGAATCGGGCGGCCGCACCCTTCGCACATTCCGTAGGTGCCAAGCGCGAACTTTTCGAGCGCATGTTCGACGTCGCCGAGCCGGGCCGTCATGTCGAGATCTTCCTGCCGGTTGGTGGCCCACGCCTGGATATCGACACTCTGGTCGGCCATGTCGCCGCGCGGCTCAGTGTTGGGATCGGTTTCGGGACGGTCGCCAACGCCTTCGGCGCCGCGGCGCCTGGCAACTTCGGCGGTGAGTTGCTTGCGGGACTCTTCGAGGCGAGCGCGAAGTTCGTCGAGGATTCCGGGCGTGAGGTCGGGGTGCGAGTGTGTAGCCAAGGCGAGTTCTCCTCACGTGAACGTGTGAACATGGTGGACGAATACGGCGGATGACCAACAGGGGGAAGCGTGGGGCCTAACGATGTCTCATTCGCAGAGGGCGCGCCGGGGCCCCAACGCGTGGCGGGGCGCGACCAGCGCGCACGGGCTGCAAACTACTGAGACGCTGAGGCCGACGCGGGCGATCCACTGGGGACGGGATTAGTCGCGACGGAGATGTGGCCACCAAGGAATGTGGCCGCGACGAGCGAAGATCCAAGTGCCAGGGCGGCTCCAAGCAGTGTGGCGGCCCGGAATCCCGCCACGAACGCGGAGTCTAGCGCGTGGCGGGCCAAACTGGCGTCGGCGGGGCTCGTTCCGGATGGAATGGGCGCGTTGGCGAGGCGTGAAGCCTCGGCGAGCAGCGCGCGGCGGAGCGCGGGATCGATGGGGGATGTGGCGAGCGTGGTCGCGAGGGCATGAGCGAAGACGGCAATGACCACCAGATTGAGGACGGCGACAGCCAGGAGGCCAGCGGTACGCGACACCGCGTTATTGACGCCGGATGCGATGCCCGCGCGATTGGCGCCCACCGAATTCATGACGGTGGTCGTCAGGGGAGCGATGACCAGCGACATCCCCAGGCTGAGCACGACAATCGCCGGGAAATATGTTGTCCAATAGCTGCCGCCGATGCCGGGGACCGCGAACAGGGCGAAGCCCGCCGCCGCGACCGCCGAACCGATAACGAGAGGGAGTCGTGCGCCGACGCGGCGAACCAACCCACCGGCCCAACGCGACAGCGCGAAGATGATGAGGGTCATGGGCAGGAGCGCCGCTCCGGCCTCGGCGGGCGTATAGCCCTGCACCTGGAGGAGGTTGAACGGGAGGAAATACAGTGCGCCACCGAGCGCGCCGTACAGGAAGAGCGTCAGGAGATTCGTGCCGGCGAATGTCCGCGATCGAAAGAGGCTGAGCGGCACCATGGGAGCTGAGGAGCGCGCTTCGACAATAACGAACGCGACAAGGGCGGCGACGCCAACGGCGAGCGAGGCGAGCACCAGCGGGGCGCCGAGGCCGAGCGAACTTGATTCGATGAGCCCGAAGACGAGGGCGCCAAGGCCGAGCGTGACCAAAGCCGAGCCACGGAGATCCAGCGGGCCCGAAACGGTTCCATGGCTCTCCGGCACCCAACGGGCGGTTACCAACAGGGTGATCGCGGCGAGCGGGACATTGATGAAGAAGATCCAGCGCCAGGAGAGCGACTGGACCAGCCACCCGCCCAGAACTGGCCCCGCCGCCGAGGTGATGGTCGTGAGAGCGGACCAGGTGCCGATGGCCGCGCCGCGGCGCTCTTCGTCGAACGCGGCGCTGATGATCGCCAGACTACCAGGCACGAGCAATGCGCCACCAACGCCCTGGACGGCGCGGGCGATGTCCAGGATGATCAGAGAGGGAGCGAGGCCGCAGACCACCGACGCGGCCGTGAACAGCGCGATCCCGGTGGCGAATACGCGCTTGCGCCCCAAGCGATCGCCGAGCGATCCACCAACCAGGATGAGCGCCGCGAGGAAGAGCGCGTACGCCTCGACCACCCACTGGACGTCCGCGGCGGTGGCGCGGAGTTCGCGCTGCATGATGGGGAGCGCGACATTCACCGCGGTACCGTCGATAAACGACAGACTTGAGCCAAGGATGGTGGCCGTGAGTACCCACGCACCAGTGCGTGCAACCACGGGCGCGGTTGCCGGCTGAAGACGCGCCATGGAATCTTCGCATGGAGTCCGGACGAAAGTGCTCACCGCGATTTCTCCGCACGCCGCCGTACGGCGGGCGAGTAGTGCCAGATGGGAAGGGATTGGGCTTCGAGCGCCTATGAACGTATCACCTGGCATCTGGCCGCGGCCAGTGCTGGGTGGAGAATCGGCAGCGGGTCCCGGAGATTGGGAGAGCCCAGCGGGCACGTCGGCGCCTGACCACAGGAGGTGACTCGCCGTAGAATTGGCTCCTATTTCGGGGCGGAAGTGTACGCGGCCAGACTTCTACATCGCGCAATGACATGGTGTGGCATGGCTCTTGCCTGCCGTTATATGCGGGGTGGCGACTGGCCGCCCGTGTGCGCTGGCGGCCGTGGAGGGCGTCCAGCGTGACTCGGATAGGAGATCGCTACATGGTCATCGCCGGAGTAGGTAGTCTTGTATGGGCGTGGATTGTCTGGATCGTGATTGGCGGGCTGGCCGGGTGGGTCGGCAGCCTGATTGTACGAGGCACTGGCCTCGGGCTTCTCTGGGACATTGTCGTAGGTATTGTCGGCGGCTTCATCGGAGGGATCATTCTTGGTGCCCTCGGCGTCAACACTGGCGGGGGCATCCTGTGGACCTTCCTTACCGCACTCGTTGGCGCGATCATTCTGTTGTTCATCGTGAAGCTCGTCGCCGGCGGTATGGGCGGTCGGACACGGCATGTCTGATTGCTCGCCAGGCGCGCACGATGCGCGGCGCTGGCGGCTGATCACGCGCGGGCTGAAAAGGCGCGGGCGCTCGCTCAGGCGAGCGCCCGCGTTCGCGCGTTTGGTGGCCAGGTGGCACCGGTGAATGGGGCGGTGGTTCACGCGGGTGAGCATTGCGCGGACGAGACGGGGGCGAGACGGGGGCGAGACGACGGTGTGACGGCACGAGACGTGCTGAGTTTGGCCGGCGAGTGCCAAACTGGCGCCGGATGGACGCATTTGCCGGGGCGGGAACCCGAGGAATAGCCACGTCGTGACCCCGCGCGGCGTCTGTACGTCGTGAGAAGCGCGGGCGAGGAACGTGCTAGCGCGCCGAGCGCGGGTGGGACCGGGAAACGAGGAACCCATCGTGACGCCGCTCGGGACCGACGTTTGTGAGGTGAGGGTCGTGCGTGCTATTCGTGCGGGGTGGTGGCGTCGTTCGCGGCTGGTCTGCCTGCCGGCGGTGGCGCTTCTGCTCCTCGTGGTGGGCATGCTGAGCGCGTGCGGGCCGGACGCGAGCCAGAGTCAGGCGGCGCGGGACCGGGCGCGACTTGATGCCGAGCTGGCGCGCGCGGGGGCGATGGGCATTCCCTCGAGCGCACTGCGGCCGATCGCGGAGCGTGAGGCGGCGGTGTCGCGGTCCGCGGGGAGCTGGGGCTTTACCTCGCAAGAAGCGAGCGCGGAATATTCGCGCTTGTATGCATCCGTCATTCAGACGGAGCGGCAGGATGCTGGTCTGGTTCAACAGCATGCTCAGAAAGAGTTGGCGACATTTCAGCAGACGCTGACTCTGCGCGAGGCCCAGGGATTCGTCGAGGCGTCCGCCTATCAGACGCGTTACGACCAACTGGCGGCACGCTTTGGCACCGCGCGGACGACAGATGATTACGGCGGCATCGCCCAGGACGCGGCGCATAACGCGAGCGCTTTGCTGGCCCTCTGGCCGGCGTATCAGGAACTCGACATCCTCCACACCGCGATTCAGAGCTTGCAATCCGCGCACATCGGCACGAATGTGGAGAAGACTGAATACGACCAGGATTTGAGCGCGTTCCGCACCGCGGCGGACGCACCAGCTTACCAACGCCTGGGACAGGTGATTCAGGGTCAGATCATGCAACTGGTGGCCGACCGTACGGAAGCGCTGCCGTACGTCGGAATGTCGCAACTGGCGAAACTCCGCGGCCAGATTGACCTCATGACAGCCTGGGGGCAGCCGGCGGCCAGGTACCAGAGCTCGTACGAGACATTCGTGGGCGAATTGGGCCGGGCCACGACGCTCGCGGACTACGTGACCCTCGAACAAGGGATCGACCAGACGACCTCTTCGCTCGCGGTGCCGCTGGCGAGGGCGCAAGCGGCGCATGAACTGGCACAACTCGGCAAGCTTGTGAACAGGGTCAACGCCGCGAATCCGATGTTCGCGTATGAATATGCCAGCGGCAATGGCATCGGTGCTGTTCAGTGTCTGTTTGACAATCCCATGTCCTGGACGTGCAACGATCCGCCCGCGGGCGACCTGTTGTCGGCCTACCAAATGGTGGCCTACAAGGCGTGGGTGCTCCAGACGAACCTGCGCGCACTCATGGACAATCTGCGTGACCCGACCGCGGCGTGGCTGCCACATCAGACCGACCTGGAATTGATGCGCGACTACGGAGCGATGCGGGGCCAGGTGACGGTGGTTTCGCTGCGCGAGCAGGTGGCGCGGATGTATGAGGATGGCAAGCTCGTCTACTGGAGCTACGTGACGACCGGGCGTGTGGAGCGGCCGTCTCCGCCGGGGTTGCATTATGTCGGATACAAAGTGACGCACATTATCTTTCAGCCTACCGAACCGAAGAATTCGCCGCTCAAGGAAGTGCCCACACCGATTCATTGGGCGGTGAGCTACTGGCCGAACGGGTATTATTTGCACGAGGCCTGGTGGCGCACGACGTTCGGCCCTGGCTCGAACCTGCCCCACGCCAATGACGGGTCGGCATGGAACGGCGGTTCACATGGATGTATCAATCTGCCCCAGTCCACGATGGGATGGTATTTCGATTGGGTTCAGGTGGGGACGCCGGTGATCGTGTATTGAGTGGTCACCCATTGAATGGTCACCCATTGAATGGTCACGGGCTCAGGACGGTGCTCGCGACCCGCTACGTCACGCCGCTGCGCGAGGGTGGATCGCTCCCTGGCCTGGTGGAGGCGGACGACGACGGGCTGTATGTGCTGAAGTTTCGCGGCGCCGGGCAGGGACCGCGCGCGCTGATCGCGGAGCTGGTGGCGGGCGAGATTGGCCGCGCCCTGAGTCTGCCGGTGCCTGAGATCGTCTACGCCGAACTGGACGCCGCGCTGGGCCGGAGCGAACCGGACTTCGAGATCCGCGACCTGCTGCGCGCCAGCGTGGGCTTGAACCTGGCCTTGGACTTCCTGCCAGGCGCGCTGCCGTACAGTCCCGCATCGCCGGTCGCGATCGATCCGCGGTTGGCATCGGCCATTGTGTGGTTCGATGCGTACACGACCAACATCGACCGCACGGCGCGCAATCCCAACCTGCTGATCTGGCACAAGCGGCTGTGGCTGATCGACCACGGCGCGGCGCT
>JANWHL010000195.1 GCA_025450405.1 Ktedonobacterales bacterium | reverse complement strand
TACGCCACCAGCGGCAGCAGCCAGATTAAGTATTGTGGGCTGAAAATCTTGTTCGCGACAATAACCACGCACATGGTGGCGACAAACGCCTGGCCAATGTTCAGCCGCCCCACCAGTTGCCGCCAATAGACCGCCGCGCAGCCAATGACCAACCCCAGCATGGAAAGCGACTTGAGCGGCGCGGTCAACGGACCAACCAAATTGAGCGATTTGTACGTGTGGACAGGCAGCGCTGGAAAACCCACGAAGGTGCCGAGCCACTGGAGCGTGGCCGGCGTGGACTCGATCTGCAATGGGCGCATGCCAGCGTAGACGAAGCCCGAGATGACGCCCGATGGTGAGAGGATGGCGGCCAGGCCGAACCCCAGCACCGTGATGCCCGCGCAGGTCCCGATGCCACGGCCCACCACGCGCGCGTCGGCGCCGGTCAGCCGCGTGGCGAGCACCGCGAGCGAAGGTTTCGCGTCGCGCCACCGGCCCGCCCAGGCGGCGATTCCCGTGCCAGCATGCTCCGGGCCCGCGGCCGAGGCATGCGCGGACGCACGTTCTAACTCGGGCGCCGCCAATCGCGCGCGGGCACGCAGATCTCGCCACTGCGCGACCGCCACCAGCGGCACAAAGAACGCCGGATACAGCTTCAGCAGGATGCCGACCGCGATCCACACGTAGGCCCGCGTGAATCGCCGGCGCTCCGCGGCCTGTAGCGCCAGCAGGGTCGCCAGGGCGGGGAAGAGATCGAACCGCAAGAGGAGCGTGCCGGCCGTGCCAATGACCAGATACACGGCGTACGTTATCGCGCGCGCGCGCGTGGAGCGCAGGCGCATCCACAGATATCCGACCAGCGTGAAAAAGATCATCCACCAGACGAATACCGTCTCTGGATTCCGCAGCGGCGGGACGACGGTCAACGTGAACGGGAGGATGGCCAGCGGCGGATACTCGACCGGCAGGTGCGTAAAGCGCGGATGATCCAGCCAGAATTGGATGGCGTAGCGCTGATACTCCATGACATCGCCGGGCGGCTCGTGCGCATGGTACAGCGTGGCGTAGGCGATCCGCATCGCCACCAGGACGACCGCGAAGATCGTCAGCTCCAGTCCCACCGGCCACCAGTGCGCCGCCCAGTCCCTGAGCCGCGGGCCAACGCGCGCCAACCCCGCGCGCGCGTCGTCCAGCGTGTTTCCGAGCGGCGCCGACTCGGGCCGCACATGCTGCGTGGCATAAGCGCCGTGCGTGGCATGAGCGCCGTGGCCGCGCGCGCCACGTGCAGCTAGCGGGCGCGATTGACCGCGTGCCCGGCCCATGCAACCCTCCTCAAGCCTGCCGCCTCCCTCATGGGCGGATTCCCTCCGCCCATCGTGCGTATGACGCGTCGCGACAGGATGCCCTGGCTCGCGGATTGGCCGCGATGGCATCGCCGCGGGCGCGGCGGGCGATTCTCTACTCTGCCAATGGTATCATGTTCCGTACCACAGCGGCAGCCCCTGAACCAAGTCGGGATGCGGCGCCACATGATACGATGCCGATCGTGCGAGCCCTGGCCAGCCCGCACCCGAAGGTTTGGCGGATGAGACATGACCGCATGGGGGAGAGGCTCATATGCCATGGGTCCCAGGTCTGGCCGTACGCGTGCTCACCCATGAGGGCGCCCGCTCGGGCCACCGCTCAACCGTGGATGCCCTCGTCGAATTGGTGCGGCGACACGGCCTGGCGGGCATCACGGTGACCCGCGCGCTCGAAGGCTACAGCACGCATGGCGGCGTCCGCGCGTCGGCCAGTGTCGAGCTTGGCGGCGACCTGCCTCTGGTCATCGAGATCGCCGACCGTGTCGAGCTGATCGAGCCGCTGCTCCCCGAGCTCGCCGGCCTGGTGACCTAGGGAGTGCTCGGCGTCACAGACACGCGGCTGTATTTCCCGGCGACCGCGCTCCTGGTGCGCGACGTCATGACCGATCCTGGCGCCTCCATCGGTCCCGATGCGCCGCTCCCCGACGCCCTGGCCACGCTCCTGGATGGCGAGGTGCGCTTGCTCCCGGTCGTCGCGGGCGATGGAGCAGCCCTCCTCGGCGTCATCTCGCTGGGCCACGTGCTACACGTGCTGGATCCCGATCTCGCCGCCCAGCTCGCGGGATCGTCCGGCGCCATCCGTTCGCGACCCCAGGATCTCGCCGCGCGCCGCGCGGCGAGATGATCACGCGGCCGTACACCGTGCCGGCCGATAGCCTGCTCGAAGCCGCCGCGCGTGCGCTCACCGCCCGCGGCCTGACGCGTGTGCCAGTGGTGGACGCCTCTGGGCGGCTGGTGGGCATCTTGAGCGAGCGCGCCATTGTCTCCGCGCTGGTGGCCCCACTCGGCCAGGACAACGGCGGCCTGGGCGAGACCCTCCGGCGCTCAGCGCGCGCTGGCGGTGCCGAGCCCCTCACCGCCAGTGCGCTGACCGACCGCGATGTACCCCAGATCACGGAGGCGACTGAGGCGTGGCGCGGCACAGGTGGCGCGGACTTTCGCGCCGGCAGCTATCCGCGTGCGCACCGTATCATCGCATTCGCCGCCGGGCACGGCTCCGCACCAGGGCAGCGCGAGCGTGACCCGCGAAAAGGCGACCGGGTCCGCACCCCCAGGACACGCCTTCTCCGACACGACGCCGATCAGTTGAAGCCGCCCATTGGTTGCGGCCCAGCGGCGGAACGAGACCCGGCGCTGGCAACTCGCCGCCGCGCCCACCCAGGAATCACCGCGCTGACCCCCGCGCACTGACCAATCCAAGGAACGCCATGCTATGTCCACCATGCCGATGATCCTGCTGGTCGGCATCGCCGGAGCCCTGGGCGCGCTCGCACGCTATGGCGTGGCGGAGTGGACCGCGCGCCGCTGGACCGGTCGTTTCCCAATGGCGACCTTCGCCATCAACGTCTCAGGTGCGTTCGCGCTGGGACTGCTCCTCACAGCCGGTGGGAAACACGCGCTGCCGTGGCCCCGCGGCGTGGCCGGAACCGGATTCCTCGGCGGATATACCACATTCAGCACGCTCAGTTACGAGACCCACTACCTGGCGCGCCACGGCCACCGCTGGCACGCGTGGCTAAACGGCCTGGCGACACTGCTGGCGGGCGCTATCGCGGCCGCGGCCGGCATCCTGCTTGGCCGCATCCTGTAAACAGCAGCGCCACTGGGCCGTGCCGGCACGCTCCGGTTCCCCTCGCCCTCGCCTGTCGCGCTTCCGCTCTCCGTCTCCTCCTCGCCATCGCAATGGAGAGGGGGCTGGGGTCCCCTACTGGGGGCTGGGGTCCCCCACTGGGGGCTGGAGGGAGAGGACCCGCGGGGGCCAGGGGGTGAGGACCCCAACGCCGGTCGCCACACGGGCGGATAGAACGGCCACGCGATTGCGGCGCATGGCCCATGTCTGCTATGCTGCGGCCAGGAAGGTCCGCGCGTGGCAACGGGGCCGTGTCAGCCGGCGGAGCGCGCCCGAGCGGGAGGACAAGAAACCATGCAGAGACTGATCGGCGGAGGCATCGACGTGCCGCCGGTGATCCTCGATCGGCTGCGCGGCTTCGCGGCCGGGGCCGCACTGCTATTGGTGGCACTGATCGTGGGCTGGGTGCTCGGTGTCCTCGCGCGCGGCCTGTTCAGGCTCACCCTCGGTCGCCGCGTCGAGGAATTGTCACGCCTCCTGGGGTACAAGCAGCTCCAGCAGTCGCTCCGACTGCAATCGCTCGGCACGCTGGTGGGCTATGTCGTCCAGTTGGTCGTCTCGATCCTCGCTCTTCTCCTCCTCATTGCCCTCTTCTACCCCGAAAGTGCCGCGACGCTCTTTGTCGATGGCGTGGCCTACCTGCCCAATCTCCTCGTGGCGCTCACCTTCGTGCTGCTCGGCCTCTTCGGCGGGCAGGTGCTCTCGGACATCACGCTGACGGCGGCGCGCGCCGCCAAGCGCGCGGATGCCGCGGTGGTGAGCTTTGGCGTGCGCGTCGGCGTCCTGTTGGTGGCGCTTTCCGCCGCACTGCTCGAGCTGGGGATCGCCACGGTCTTCATCACGATGGTGCTGGCGGCCCTGCTCACCACCGTGGTGCTCGCCGTCGGGCTGGCGACGGGCATCGGTGGCGCGGACTACGTCCGCGACCTGCTGGCCGGCCGGACGGTGCGCGCGCAGCTCAAGCCAGGCCAGCGTGTGCAATTCGAGGAATTAACCGGGATCGTCATCGAGTGCGGGTCGAGCGCCACGCTCATTGCCATGGACGACGGGAAACGCACGCTCATTCCCAACAAGTTGATCACCCAAAAGGCCGTGGTGCTGGGCTGATACTGTCTCCGCCTCGGCCAAGCAGGTGGCCTGCGTAGCTGGAGGCTTCGTCAGGGCGTCGGGTGGACGCCCGCCGCGTCTTCAGCGGGAGACCCGTCGCCTGGAAACCGCCACGATTTGGTAGGCGTTCGTCTTGCGGTCCGGAGAACGTGATCGGGAGGAGCTAGCCGCGTATGCAGAACAAGAGTCAGACGCTGGACAACCTGTGGCTGGCACAGGCGCTTTGGGAGCTGGGCGCGGTGAGTTTTGGCGAATTCACCCTGGGGACAAGCACCATCAAGTCGCCGGTCTTCGTCAATCCTAAGCTCCTCATCAGCAATCCAGCCGCCCTACGTGTGGCGGCGAAGCTCATGGAACAGGAAGTGTCGCTGGCGCAGTCGCTCCGCCATCCGCGGGCGCAGCCATACGACGTGTTGGCGGGCGTGCCCGTGGGCGGCCTGCTGCTGGCGACGGCGATCTCGCTCGAGACCAACACGCCGCTGGTCTATTCACGACCCAAGCCCGAGGGCACGGGTCCGCGCGGCGTGGAGGGCCGCTACTCGCCGGGGTCGCGCGCGCTGATGGTCGACGACCTGATCACCGGCGGGACGGGCATCCTCGAGACGGGGCGGTTTCTGGTGGAGCACGATCTGGTGGTGCGCGACGCCGTGGTGCTAATCGACCGCGGCCAGGGCGCCCACGACACGCTGAAGCAGCAGGGCATCAGCCTCATCAGTATCCTCAAGCTCGACGTGATGATGAACCATTACCGATCCATCGGCGTGATCGGTGAGGACGAGTACCGGCGGTATCTAGAGTACCAGCGAGCGCGCCAGCAAGCCGGCCTTCCGGAGTCGGCCGCGCCGGTGGAGTGGTCGAACGAGGGCGCGCCCAAGCCGGCGGAGTAGCGGGGCGAATGCCCAGGCGGCCCACGCCCATGCGGCGGGCGCCGCCACGAGCCCATACGTTCGTGGCGGCGCCGTGCCCAACTGGACCGTGATTACCGCTCAGGGAGCGGCGGGAAGCCGTGATACGGCGGCTCCGGGTCGGCCTGCCGGGCGAAGGACGTGCCCGTCGTGGATGCGGGCGGTGCCGCCGGCGCGGCGAGCGGTGCCGGCGCGGCGGGCGAATCCTGCCCGCGGCCGGCCTTGCGGTTCATGAGCTTGGTGAGCGGCTCGACGAGGTCGATCGGCAGCGGGAAGATAATCGTGGAGTTCTTCTCGACCGCGATCTCGGTAAGGGTTTGCAGGTAGCGGAGCTGCAGCGCGGCGGGCTCTGTCGCGATAACATGCGCGGCGTCGGCCAGCGTCTGGGCGGCGAGCTCCTCGCCCTGGGCGAGGAGGACCTTAGCGCGCTTCTCGCGCTCGGCCTCGGCTTGTTTGGCCATAGCGCGCTGCATCGTCAGGGGCAGCTCCACGTCCTTGATCTCGACGGCTGTAACCTTGATGCCCCACTTCTCGGTGTGTTCGTCGATGATGGACTGGACCTTCTGGTTGAGGACCAGGCGGTCGCTCAGCACCTGGTCGAGCTCGGACTGACCCAGCACGTTCCGCAGTGTGGTCTGGGCGATCTGCACGGTGGCGCGATAGTAGTCCATCACCTGATTGATGGCATCATTCGGATTCACCACGTAGAAGTAGACGACCGCGCTCACCTTGATGGTGACGTTGTCGCGCGTGACACCTTCCTGCGGTGGCAGTTCGATCGTCACGATACGCAGATCGACTTTGCGGATGCGGCTGATCATCGGGACAACCCAGAAGAGTCCGGGCCCCTTCGCGCCGATGAGGCGGCCCAGCACAAATACGACGGCGCGCTCATACTGGTTGACGACACGGAAGCCAGACATGATGAAGAGCGCGATGATCGCGAGGATCACCACACCCGCGGCGATCAGACTTGGTCCCAAAACGTCCATGGCTAGTCCTCCTCGGATTTTGATGATTCCGGCTCGCCAGCCCGCGCGGGTCGGCGGCCGCTAGCCGCGCCGCGGCTAGCCCCCGGTGGGGCGGGAACGTCCGCTTCCCATGGCGCGCGCCCCACGCCGTGGTTCGCGACGTGGTTCGCGATGCCGATCGCGCCTCTGTATCGGCTGGCCAGTGGTCGAGAGTGGCGGTCGCGACCGCGCGGTTATGGCAGTGCGCGGAGATTGCATACACATGGGCTTCACTGGAAACAACAATCCTTCCGTAGGCCAGGGGTCGCTGGCCGATTGGCGCGCGGACGAATCAGATCAGGACACCGGTCGGACGAGCAGCCGCAGCCCCTCGACGCCGACAACGCGGACCTGGGCGCCAGCCTCCACACGGTCGGTCAGGCTGGTGGCCGCGCGCGCGTCACGCGGGCCGGTGGATGGATCGGCAATGGACGCGGACCAGAGCTCGCCGAGGATCCGGACACGCCCAGCGGGAGCGAGCGGCTCGACGACGGTGGCCATCTGGCCAATGAGGCGGTCAGTACCGGTATCCACCTTGCCGCGCTGGGCACCGATGGCGAAGCGCAGCACGACCACCGCGATGGCGCCGACTCCCGCCGCCGTGCCGATAACGATCCAGGGATTGATGGCCTGGCCGGAAGGCCCCGTATTGAAGAAGAGCAGCGTCCCGACGACCAGCGAGATCAGCGCGCCGAGCGTCAGAATGCCGTGCGTGGGGGCGCGCACGTCCACCGCGAGCAAGATGATGGCGAGGAGCATCAGGGCAAGGCCGGCCCAGTTGGGGGCGAGCGAGCCAGCGCCATAGAGGAAGAGCAGCAGCGCGATGCCGCCAATAGTTCCCGGCACGATGGCGCCCGGGTGCGACAGCTCGAGATAAATGCAGACGGCGGCGACGATGAACAGCAGGAAGAGGAAGTTGGGATCAAAGAGTAGCGTGTCCACCTGATCGACCACGGTGGGGTCGAGGTTCTCGATCGGCAGGTTCGCGACCGCGAGCGTCACCGTGTGGCCATTGGCCAGCGTCACCGTGCGCCCGTCCACCTGGGCCAGCAGGTCCGCTACGGACGTGGCGTCGAGGTTCACCAGGTCGGAGCTCACGGCCGTCTGATCATCATAGGATGAGGCCTTGGTGACGGCGTCGGCCGCGAGGTCGGCATTGCGTCCAAACGTGTTCTGGATGCGGCGGATGAGTGCGACGAGCGCGTTTTCGAGCTTGGCCTTCAGGGTGGGCTGGAGGTCGTTCCCGGCGGCATCGATGGGGCTGGCGGCGCCGATGCGTGTGTCGGGCGCCATGGCGGCGATCGGCGCGGCCAACGCGACGAACGTGCCGGCGGAATCGGCGCTGCCACCGCTGGGCGAGACATAGGTGAGGATCGGGACAGTGCTGCCAAGCTCGGCCTGGACGATGGACTGCATGGAACCGATGTCCCCGCCGGGGGTGTCGATCTGGAGCACGAGGGCGGAGGCGCCGTCCTGCTCGGCGCGCGCGACCACGCCCTGAACGAAGTGCAGCGACGCCGGATCCACCTCGGCGGTGAACTGCGCGACATCCACATGCGGGCCAGCGGCGCGGGCCGGCGTGGCGGTGTGGAGGACAGCAAACACCCCCAGCAGCGCCGCCCCCAGCAGGAGCGGGCCGAGCCAACGGCTCGCCGAGCCGGAAGTGGTGATGCGTGGGGCGCGGAGTCGCGATCCGGGTGCGTGTCGGTGGAGCATCCTGCACCTCCCTGGGTGCGGGCGGGGGAGCGGCACGGGGCCGCCCTGTCCGCCCGCCTTCGCAGCAGAGTGTAGGCCAATTCCGGCGCTGAGTCAACCGATGAATTTCCCACCCGACAAACTCATGCTTGACCGGCATTGCCCCCCCTCTGACAAACTAGCGTGCGCATGCCCGACCGATCGGCTCAGAGACGGGGAACTCGGCGGCCCCGGCGCGCGTCTGCTATCCTGTGATGAAAGAACGTTACGCCTGGGTTACCGGCGGCATTGAGGGAGGCGAACATGGCTGGGCGCATCGCGCGACGTGGCATGGCTCCAGGGCTCGCGACGCCGACTTTCGCGGTCGCGGCCCTCGCAATCGTGTTCGCGCTCCTCGGCGCCTGCGCGCTCCCTTTCACCAGCCAACCCGGCGCGCAAACCGTCACGTCCCTGGATGTCCTGCGCACGAGTGATTTCCCAACGAATCACGTCCCCCCCTTCAGCGCGTCCATAGCCGACACGGCGAAGGTGCAAAAGCTGTACAACGCGCTCGTGGCCCTCCCGACGATGCCACCCGGAACCTACTGTCCCGCGGACTTCGGGGTCGAATATCATCTGACGTTCTTCCGCGATGGGGCGTCCGTGGCGACCGCCATTGTCAAGCCGGACGGCTGCGAGGGCGTCTCGCTGACCACCAGCACGGGCCATTGGACACGCTGGGCCGCCACCAGCCCCAGGTTCTGGCAACAGTTCGCGGACACCCTCGGCGTGCCCGAGAGCTCGCTCTACGTGGCACCGCAACCCAGCGGACCATCCGCGCCGACACCCGCGCCGAGCAACTGAGACCGCCCGGCCTCTCTGCCAAGCGAGCACCGTCATTGACATGGCGCGGCGGCAATGCTAGAATGTGGGGGGCCGGTGAGTCCGTGATGGATACCGGCCCACGTGCGGGAGTAGCTCAGTTGGTAGAGTACCTGCCTTCCAAGCAGGGCGTCGCGGGTTCGAGTCCCGTCTCCCGCTCCAAGCCTAAATTTTCCTGAGTTCATGCCGTCTTGAAGAAGCGATATTCGCAGGGAGTAACCGCCGAAGCGCGGACGATTGCTCGCCCACCGCGTCAGGCAGGTTGTTCACCGTGCAGCCGGTCGTCTTCAATGCCAACCTGGAAGAAGCCCTCAACCTCATTGGCACCTTTGTCTTTGCGATGTCGGGCGCGTTGCTGGCCGTCCACAAGCGCTACGACATCGTCGGCATGACGGTGCTGGCCGAGATCACCGCGATTGGTGGAGGGGTCGTTCGCGATCTCATTCTCGGCGCGGTGCCCCCCTCAGCCTTCACCGATCACATCACCTTCCTGCTCCCGATCGGCGCCGTGGCGCTCGTCTTCGTCGCGTACCGCTACGTCGTCCACGGTCGGACCCAGCTCGGCCCTACGCTCGTGCTGCGGTATCGCCGAACTCCAGACCGGGGTGCTCATCTTCGACGCGGCGGGACTGGCGGTGTTCTGCGTGGCGGGCACGGCGAAAGCGCTGGCCTACCACCTCGGCCCGTCCGCGGCATCACCAGCTACGTCGCGGCGTGTCGAAGTGGCGCGCCGATCTCGCGTAGATACGTGAGAATCTCCCCGTACGACTGCGCCATACCAGTCTCGTAGTACGAGACGCCGTGATCCTCGCAGTAGCGGCGAATGATGTGCTGCGCCCGCGCCAAGTTGGCTCGCGGCATCGATGGAAACAGGTGGTGCTCGATTTGGAAATTGAGCCCTCCGTACCAGTTATCCACCAGTGGGTGGCTTCGGACGTTACGCGCGGTCAGCACCTGCCGGCGCAGGAAGTCAAGCTGACTACCGTGCTCGGTGATGAGCATCCCTTTGTGGTTGGGGGCGAAGACAGAGCCGAGATAGAGGCCGGTCGCAGCCTTGTGAATCAGCAGGAAGATGATGGCCTGCCAGAACGGCAGCGCCACAAAGAGTAGGGTGAAGTAACCCACATAGTGCAGCACCAGCAGGGACATTTCCGTCTTGGGAAAGCGAGACTTGCCGCGCACGAGGAATCTAATGCTGCTGTCCTGCAGACTGAGCGCCACCAACGCCAGCAAGGGGAAGAAAAACGCTGCCTGATGGGCGGCGATATAGCGCAGTGGCCCGCGCGTGCGTGCGGCGTCCTGGCTGGTAAATACCACGAGGGGGATAGAGATATCGGGGTCACTGTCGATCTCATTGGGCCGGGCGTGATGAGCGTTGTGCTTGTCTACCCACCAGGAAAAGCTCATGCCCAGGCCCAGGGTACCTTGGAGCAGACCGACCACGTCGTTTTTCCGAGTCGAGGCGAAGCACTGGCGATGGCCAGCGTCATGGCCATTGAACCCAAGCTGGGCACTGACGAAGCCGAGCACGAGGGCATTGAGGCATTGCAGCCAGAAGACGTGGACCGCGATGAGGAACGCGATGCTGAGAGCGAGCAACACGGCAATGATGAGCATGCGGGCCACAGCGCGCGCCGGGCGCCGAGCTAGTAATCCCTCATCCTTGATGAGGCGCTTGAGCTCCGCATAAGAGGCGGAGTCGGCGTGCGGGCTGGCTGGCTGGGGTGCCACCATGGACGATGAGACGATGAGAAACCTCTTCCTTGCGCATAGTTTGGGATCTGGGTGCCCTTGTAGGGTTGCCGACCGCATTCCCCATTGTATGACACGGCATATACTGGTACGCAGGATGTGGGCCCACGTGCACGCCGTAGAACACAGCAGGCAGCACGGAGGCGGTGCGAAGACTCCAGCTCCCTCTTGGCCGTTCGCTGCCACCACCGCGCCCGGCTGGGCGTAATCTCACGCACCCCCGAGAAGAGCATGCCAGCGGGGTATTGGTTCGGAATCGCTTGGGTTTGGCGTTGCTCCTCGCGCCAGGCCCGCCGCTACCAATCAATAAGGCAGCGATGGACGAACCTTGCGCGGTCACGTCGCGCTTCGACCATCCATCCTGCTCCGACATCAAGAGCGGGAGCAAACACCATGCAGATACCACCCATCACTACACCGCAATACATCGTGCGCGAATACGCCTCGCCGCGAGCGTTTCACCGAGACGCCCGTGAGCTCTACGCCCGGACCCACTACACCGTCTCCTACACCGTTGGGTTGGCCCACCAACGCATCGTCCTGCGGGCGTTACAAGCATTCGGATTGCGCCCGCACCCGGTGGTCATCACCTACCAATCGCCGACCAACCCCTGGCCCGTGGTCTCAGCCACAAGCTGAGCGCGCACGGTGCGCCGGCCCTTCCGCGTTGGGCACGAGCATACCCCAGATCTGGCTCGCGGCTGCTGCTTGCGGATGCGCGTTGACGGCAAACCCTGCCGACGCATGCCCGTGGTCATGCCCGTGGTCATGCCCGTGGCCATGCCGGCTGCGCCGCGGTAGGTCCACTGGACTTGCGCCCCGGCGGGCACGTCGGAGGCCAGGCTCTCCCTCGGGCCACGCGCACCCCGTGCCGCGCCCGCACGCTCAGCGATCACCGCTGCGCCGAGTTGTGCGGCAACGGCACGTTCGAGCTGAGCGCGTAGCCGCGGCTGCGCGCGTAGGTGCACCTGGTACCGCATCAGTCACGCGATCAGATGCTTGGTGGGCCGCCCATAGTCACAATGACGCGGTCTTACTCATACATGCTTTTGTCTCGTGTGCTCGCCTACGAGCGGGCGCACCACGCCCCGCTCGCCCTCCACCCCCACGCGCTCGCCGTCGCGGATGATCGCGGTTGCCCCGTCGACGCCGAGCACCGCTGGCAAATGGTTCACGCGCGCGACCTCACCACGCTCCGTGGGCCGCCGGCCAAATGCCCAAAACACCCGCCGTACCCACAACCCATCTTGGGTAGAAATCAACCAGACGCCTGCATGAGCGGCCGCGACGAAGCGCTCGCCCGCCGGCGATGCCAGTACGCCGCGTAATCGCGTTCCTGTGGTATAGTCCAAGTGAACTTGATGACGTACACGCGGCGTTTGTGTGGTCTGCGAACGAGCGTCCACGCTCCTTCCCTCTTCCTCATGAACCCTTCGGGTGCTGCACGAGCTGATTGACCGCTGTTGTCGTCGGGACGTTGCCCCACAGGCGTCAACGTCGCACCCAAAGAAGGAAGCACATTACATGTCCACGCGCATCTACGTCGGGAATCTCCCGTACTCCGCGACCAATGAGCAGATTGCGCAGCTCTTCGCCGAGTACGGTGAGGTCAGCGAAGCCACCGTCGTCATGGACCGCGATAGCGGTCGCAGCAAGGGTTTCGCGTTTGTCCAAATGAATGATGACGCGGCCGCTCGCACCGCCATCGGCGCGCTCAATGGCACCACCCTGGACGATCGCGCCATTCGCGTGAGCGAGGCACAGGCCCGCGTAGATCGTGCGGACGGCGGCCGCTCGCGCCGCGACGGCGGTTATCGCGACGGTGGCTATCGCGATTCCCGCTGGTAGTTCCGCCTGGCCGCCGTTCCGCGTGTCCGTGCGCGAGCCGGGCCGCGGCGGCGCCTGAGGTGTCAGCGTACGCGTGGATACGCGCGGTTGGTGGATGCTCGAAACGTGGGGAGGTCCCCGTGGAGGCGCTCACCCTTGGCACACGGTGCCATGTCCGCGAGTGCGCGTGTGTGGCGGGGGCGGTATGCGCGTCGTGCGGACGTGCCTTCTGTGCCAACCATTCGCGCTCAATTTCCATCGAGCGTCGCTCCGACCGCGTCGAGACCCATGACCACCGGTGGATGCTAGAGCGCGCACCAACCCGCACCGAAGTCTATACCCTGTGCCTGCGTTGCGGAAAGCGACCGCTCACGTTCACCTTGGGGTGACCGTGGCCGTGGCGTATGTGGCGCGTTGCTCTCAGTGGAGCACCACTGCCAATGCCTGCGCTCCGCCGTCCACCGACTCATTGCGTACCTGCGGCACCCATGGAACAGCGGGCACTCGACCCACTGATCTCGTTTCGCGACGCCATCGACAATGCCCACAACGGGAACATCAACGCCACCACCGAGGCACAGTCCATCCACGGCACGCCGTAACATGGCAATCCATGACATAGCAAGCCACGACACGGCGGCGATGCCCCCACCAGGAGGGTGATCCGATGACCGATCCATCCCATCCCTCCCGCGATCCGGCTGTCCGCGTGGCTCAAGGCGCGCTTGCCACCGCGTACGCGCAGGGGCTGAAGTGTGGGAGCGCCGCGGCGACGGCCGACAATCCTTATTTCCTGTGCGATCGCGCCATGATCGCCGCGGCGTGGGAAGCCTCGTGCGCGGGATTAGTGATGCGGGCGTCGCGGCCATTGGCGGAGCAAGAGGAGTACTTCGTCGCCTGGGTGCATGGATACGTCTTCCGCGCGGAAAACATCGAAGACACGTTGCCGACCTAAGCGAACGCGGCGGAGGAACGCAACCCCTCCTGCCCCGTCGTGTCACAGTCGCTGAATTGAGAGCGGGCGGGCGGTCCGCGGTGTTGTCAGGTTGTGCCGTGTCACTGGGCACCGGCACGTGCGTGAGCAAAGTGCGAGGAGCGAAACAGACCATGAATACGGGGTGGCTCATCGCACAGGCGTCCGCGACCGTGGACATTGAGACGGTGCGCGAGGCGCTGGAGCAGACGCCGGAATTGGTCCACAGCTATTCCTCGGACGGCTGGACCTATCTGCACCGGGCCGCGCAGTTTGGCCGTACGGACATTGCGACGCTATTGCTCCGATTTGGCGCTGATGTCAACGCGCACGCCCACAACAGCCTCGCCAACACGCCCATCATTTGCGCCGTCGTCGGTCAGCACGCGGACCTGGTCGAGTTCTTGATCGCGCGTGGCGCGGATGTCAACCTCGCCAACGCCGCCGGCGCGACCCCGCTGCATAAGGCGGCCATTCGGGGCGATTGCGGCATCATGCGGCTGCTTCTCGCCCACGGAGCCCAGGTAGATGCGCGCAACAGCGGCGGCCAGACGCCGTTGGTCCATGCCCAATACCTCGGGCACACTGATGCCGCGGCGCTCCTCGAGGGATACTTGACCGCGACCGAGCCGGGAACCGCATGAACGCGCGATCGGCCACCACGTCCCGCTAGAGAGTCAGATCACTGATGGAACGCAAGCACGCTGGCGACAGCGGCATTACCGTGGAGACGCCGGAGACGCTGGAGACACTGCGGCTCCGCATCGAGCAACTGGAAGTCGAGAACGTGGCGCTGCGGCCCATTGTGCTGCGGATGGCTGAGGCGCGCATGTGCCGCGATGGGGTCACCATGATCGAGTCGTGCCCACATTGCTCACTCAGGCGTGGCGGATCGTACGGGTACGCCGGCAAACATGACCCCGCCTGTATCGTGACGGTGGCGCGGGCGCTGGGATTCTGAGCGCCGCTGCCAACCACCGCTGCCGTGCCAGCGCGCAACGGGAATGAAGGGCGGCGGTCCGAGCGCACGGACACCGTAACCGTGATGGCGAGTGGGTGGGCCCGGGCACGCCTGGGCGGTTGCGTCCGCGCACCCAGTGGCATGTAGCCCGCCGCGCGGACAGGGCAGTGGACAGACCTTCTCGATTCACCGTGTCGCGTGGAGTCGCATGGACGTGCGGTGCTGAGGAACCGCTGAGCCGAAGCCGGACGGCGTGCCCCAGCGAGCCACCACGGTCCGCGACCCGCTGGCATCCGCTCGCCCAACGTGAGAGACGCCGTCTTCCTGGTCAGTTCTGGTCGGGCTTGAGCACCGCGCGGCCGACGATCTTGCCGGCGTCCAGGTCGTGGAGCACGTCGTTGGCGCTGGCCAGCGGGAACGTCGAGCTGGTGATGTGGACGCGCCCCTGCTGCGCCAGCTCCATGAGCTCGGCCAGGTCCGTGTAGCTGCCCACGAGATTGCCGACGATCTTGAGCTCGGCGAAGATCATGTTCAGCGTCGTGGGCGCGACCGTGCCCCCATAGCCAATGATCGAGTACGTGCCGCCCTTGCGCAGCATCGCCATGCTCGTCTCCGGCGTCCCCTTCTCACCCACGAAGTCCATCACCACGTCCGCGCCACCGCTGGAGTACTCCATCACCCCCTTCACGCCGCCATCCGTGCCCACCGGAACGCCGTGATCCGCGCCGATGCTCCGGGCGAAGTCGAGCCGCTCTGGCGTTGTATCCACCGCCACCACCTTGGCGGTCGTCATCACCTTGAGCAGCTGGACCGCGAAGTGGCCGAGCCCGCCCACCCCGATGACGGCCACGGTGCTGCCAGGGTACGATTCGGGAGCAATTTTCTTGACGGCGTGGTACGCGGTGATCCCCGCGTCGGCGTAGGGCGCGAGTGGGACGGGGTCGGTGCCGGGGGCCAGCGGCACTACCGCGCGGATGCTCGTCTTCATGTACTGCGCGTAGCCGCCGGGGTGGCCATCCAGCCCGGGGAAGTAGGCGTTGACACAGTGCATATCGTTGCCGGCGCGGCAGGCGCGGCAGAGGCCACATGACGGCTGCGGGTGCAGGATCACTGGGTCGCCGCGCTTAAGGGTAGTGACGCCGCCGCCCACCTCCTCCACCCAGCCGGCGTTCTCGTGCCCTATTGTGTACGGCAGCTTGGGATCGCCCACGGTCTGCCGCCAGATGCCCTCCAGGATGTGCAGGTCCGTGCGACAGACGCCCGCGCCGCCCACCCGGATGATCACATCGGTCGGGGCTTCGATCTTCGGCTCTGGCACGTCCACCATCTTAACCGGTTCGTTGTAGCCAAATACCTGGACCGCCTTCATCGCCTGCCACTCCTCTCCCGCTGAATCAGCCCGCCGTCTCGTCGCGGAGCGCCTCGGCATCCACCTCCACCCCATGGGTGATGCGATTGAGCGCCGTGCACAGAATCGTGTTGAACGACCCATTGAGCCGAATCGTGCGCGCGGCGCGCAGGTGCTCGACCACACCCTCCCCTGTTAGCGGCGCCCCATCCGCCGTCGAGAACAGCGGATCTGCGTCGCGCGCACTCAGCCCCACCGCCGCCCGCTTTTGCCGGTAGAGCCGGTAGGTGCGCGCCAGGCCATCCAGGCGCCGCCACGCCGTGCCCGCCACCAGCGCGGTCGCCTCCCCATCCGCGTCCGCCTCGTCGGTCTCCATCCCGCCCGTCTCCGCGCGTACCAGCAATGCGGCGCCGTCTACGCGTACGTCGGCGCCGCGCCACCGCGCCAGCCGCTCCGCCGAATAGCCCACGCGCAACAGCGCCCGCAAGAGCTGCTCCTGGCGCACCAGGAACGCCTTGCGCTGGAAGGTCCGGCGCAGGTCGTCCAGGTCGCCGTCGGTCTCGCCCGCGAAGACGTCCGCGAACGTGCGCCCGGCGTTTATACCCTCGGTGATCTCGCCGTCGGCGAAGTGGTCGAGCAGGCGCACCGTCACCGATCCGACGCCCGCCACGCGCCCGACGCGCTCGCGCAGGTCCGCCGCCATCATGTAGGCGAAATTGGGCGCGCACCAATACGTGGGCAGCCGGAACTGGATCAGAATATCCGCGCCATCTACGCGCACGCTCTCGACAAACCCCAGCGCGTCGAGCGGCCGGTCCAGCTCCGGATCCAGGACCGTCCCGATCTGTGCCCACACCTCGCGCTCGTCGATCATAGGGCGCGCCTCCTTCCCCGTTCCCGGCTCGGCGTTGGCCGCCCGCACGCCACCGACCGGCGCGCCGGCCGGCGCGCCATTCGCGCGTGGGCGGCGGCAATCCCGCCGCCACCCACACCGCCCGCGTCTGGCGCGCGATCACGGCATGCCATGCGATCACGGCATGCCATGCGATCACGGCATGCCATGCGATCACGGCATGCCATGCGATCACGGCATGCCATGCGATCACGGCATGACGTGCGCCACCTGCCGCTGCGCGAACGTATCGCCCTTGATCTTGCCGGCGTGGGCCGCCATGTCCAGTTCATAGAGGCGCGCGGCGTTCAGGCCCAGGATCTTCTCCTTCACCTCGGGGCTGAGGTCCACATTGAACTCGGCCTTCAGGTCGTCCGGCATCTCAAACGCCATGAACTTGTCGATGATCCACTTCGGCTCCCAGATCGCGTAATCGCTGCCGAAGAGCAGGCGATCGGGGCCGAGCCAGAAGAGCATGTGGGCCATCAGCTCGGCGAAGTAGCGCGGCCGCAGGTTGATCAGCGCCATGACCACCGCCAGGCCGGCGTAGACGTTCGTGTCTTGCGCGGCGATGAAGCAGAAGTCCTCGATCCGTGGGATGCCCGCGTGCTCGACGATGAAGCGCAGATCGGTGAACTCGGACGCCGGCTCGTCGATGTCGCCCACGTCGAAGGCGTCTTTATTGAGGGGATAGATCGTCGGGCCTTTGTGAATGTGCAGGTTGACGATCCCCAGCTTCCGGCACTCCTCCAGGAAGCGGTACGACTCCGGACTCGTGAGCTTCCAGCCGTGCGAGGCACCCTTCCACTCCGCGGTGTAGAGCTTCACGCCGGTGATGCCATATTCACCCTTCAGGCGGCGCAGCTCATCCAGCCCTTTGTCGCCATCGCGGGGATCCCACGACCCGTTCAGGATGAAGCGGTCGGGATACCTCTTCTTGATGACGCTATTCTGGTCGGTCGTGTTGAAGCCGGCCTTGTAAAAGTCGGTGAGGTAGGTCGGCTGGAGGATGGCGATGTCGTCGTAGCCCTTGACGAAAAGGTCCTCCATCATCCGATCAACGCCGTACTTCTCGAACTCCTCCAGCCCCCAGATCGTGTCGGCTGGTCCCATCTTGTGATAGGCGTAGAAGCACTCGATGAACCCTTTGCCATACTTATTGGCCTGGTTCTCCACACTGCCGTCCCACAGGTGGGTGTGCGCGTCAACGACGAAGACCTCTTTGCCATCCGGCGTCTTATACATCGCAAGATCCTCCGTGCGCTTCGCCGGCATCGGCGGCGCCTCTCAGCGACTCATGGCCTGGACCTGGCGGGGTGGAACGCCGGACCGGGAGCGCTGCCCGGCGCGGATACGGTCTGGATCGGCGGCGCCAAAAAACGGCGCGGCGGTGGCCGGCGGCGTTCCATGGGCGCGCGGCGGCGCGTCCGACTACCTAAGCTGGAGATCCCAATCTGGCGATCGCTTCACGGGGTCGCGTCGACATGGTGCTCGGAACTGAGGCACTCCGGCCGCGACTACCCGCACATTGCGTTCCCGCGCGCGCCGGACGGTCGCTCGCGCTCAGAGGCCGACAACCCGCGCGCCCTGGGCGGCCCGTAACGCGCCAGCGTACAATTGGGGCACTCACCCCAACGAGCGGGCGTACGGACCAGCGGAAGGGGACACGACCCAATGAATGGCGGACACTCCGTCAACGTTGACGGGCAATCGCTCACCCTGGAGGATGTCATGGCGGTGGCGCGCGGCGGGGCCCGCGCGCGCCTCAGCAAGGCTCCCGGCGTCCGCGCGCGTATCCAGGACGGCTGGCGCCTCAATCGCGACCTGATTCGCGCGGGCGTCCCTGTCTACGGCGTGACAACCGGCGTCGGCGATTCCGTCGGCCACCAGATCGCGCCCGACCGCGCCGCCCTAATGCAGAAGTACCTGATCCGCTTGAATGGCTGCGGCACCGGCCCGACGCTCCCATCAGACTATGCCCGCGCGGTGGTGCTGGTCCGCGCCAATTGCTTCGCGCGCGGCTATTCCGCTGTGCGCCCGCTCCTGATCGAGCGTCTCCTCGACCTGCTCAACCATGACTACATCCCTGTGATCCCCGAACAAGGGTCCGTGGGCGCCAGTGGGGACCTCATCCCCGGCTCCTACATCGGCGCCGCGCTCCTGGGCGAGCGCACGGTCACCCACGCGGGCGCGGTGATGCCAGCCGCCCGCGCCTGGGAGGCGCTTGGCAAGGAGCCGATGGAGCTGGACGCGAAAGAGGGTCTCGCCCTGCTGAACGGCACGCACCTCATGACCGGCATTGCCGCGCTTGCCGTGCTGGATGCCGAGCGCGTCGCGCGCGTGGCGGACATCTGCACCGCCATGCTCTGCGAGGCCCTCACTGGCATCGTCAGCGCCTTCCATCCGTTCATCACGGCCGCCAAGCCCCACGCCGGCTCACGCCGGTCCGCGACGTCCATTCGCACGCTCCTGGAGACCAGCCAGCTCGTGCGCGCGTACGACCGCACGATTGAGGAGGCCGGGCGGATCGGCTCCGAGGGCTATCGCGAGCTGCCGGTCAAGATCCAGGACAACTATTCGCTGCGCTGCGCACCGCAGTGCATCGGCGCGCTCTACGATACCCTGGACTGGGCGCGGCAATGGATCACGACCGAGATCAACTCCGCAAACGACAACCCGCTCTTCGACGTGGAGACGCGCCACGTCTACAGCGGCGGCAACTTCGCGGGCTTTCATGTCGGCCTCGCCATGGACACGCTCAAGACCGCCGTCGCCAGCGTCGCCGATCTCCTTGACCGCCAATTTGAGCTGATGGTGGACGAGAAGTACAGCAATGGCCTCACGCCCAATCTGATCGCCCGCCTTCCCGACGACCACCCCGAGCGCGGCATCTTCCATGGCTTCAAGACCATGCAGCTCGCCATCTCCGCCCTGGCCGCCGAAGCCCTCCATGAGTGCATGCCCATGACCGCCTTCTCACGCTCGACCGAGTGCCACAACCAGGACAAAGTGTCCATGGGCAGCATCGCGGCGCGCCAGGCGCGCGACGTCGTCGAGATCACCGAGCGCTGCTGCGCCATCCACCTGCTCGCCGCGTGCCAGGCCGCGGACCTGCGCGGCGCCGAGCGGTTGGGACGTACAAAGACCATCTACGAGCGCGTCCGCGCCGTCTCGCCGTTTGTCGAGCGCGATCGCGAGCTGGACCGCGACATCTACGCGGTGGCCGCATTGATCCACTCCGGTGCGCTGCTGGAAGGGGTGGGCGGCGATGAGTGAGCATGACATGCCAACCACCCTGCCCCGCGCACTCGCCGCCAACGCGGCGTCGGCCGGCGACATGCCGGCCCTCGTGACGGACGGCGAGCGTATCACGTGGGCCGAGCTGGCCGCGGCGGCGCGCGCGCTCGCCGCCGGGCTGATCGCGCTGGGCGTCGCGCCAGGCGACCGCGTGGCGGTCTGGCTACCCAACGGGTCAGATTGGCTGGTGGCGCATTGGGCCGCGACCCTGGCCGGGGCGATCGTGGTGCCACTCAACACGCGCAATCGGCCGGCCGAAGTGCGGTACATTCTGGAACACGCCGGCGCCGCCGCGCTGATCATGCGCGACCATTTCCTGCGGATGGATTACCTCGCGGGCCTGCCGGAGATCCTGACCGGCGGCTTGCCCGATCTCCGGGGCGTCATCGTGCGCCAGATGGAGTCGCGCGACCTGCCCGCGCCCGCCATCGCCTGGGACGACGCGAAGCACCGGGGAAACGGCATCGCCAGCGACCAGCTCGCGGCGGCGACGGCCGCCGTCGCACCCGATGACACGCACATGCTGATGTACACCTCCGGGACCACCGGCTTCCCCAAGGGCGCCATGCTCACCCATGCTGGCCTGATGCGCTCCGCACGGCATCATTATCAGTCGTGGGGTTTCCAGCCGGGCGATGCCATCCTGGTGCCTGGCCCATTGAGCCACATCATTGGGGTGGTGTACGGGTGCGTCATGCCCGCGGTCGGCCAGGTGGTGCCGGTCACCGTGTCGGTCTTCGATGCCGAGCGCGTCCTGGCGTTGATTCAAGAATATCGCCCGGTGGTGATGACCGGGACGCCGACCCATTTCCAGCTGCTCGCCGAGCATCCCCGCCTGGCTGACTTTGACG
>JANWHL010000194.1 GCA_025450405.1 Ktedonobacterales bacterium | reverse complement strand
TCTCCGCGCTCGTCGTGGCCCTGCTCGCGAATCAAATTTTCTGGCTGCCTGTCGGCCTGACACCGCTCGGCCAGACTCTTTACGCGCCCATCGCCGCGCTGGTCTACCTGTTCCTGCTCGTGCTCGTGCCGGTGGCCTTCTTCGTCGCCATCCAGCGCTACCATCTCTATGACATAGACGTCATCATCCGCCGGACACTGATCTACGGCGCGCTCACGGCCATCCTCGCCGCCCTCTACTTTGGTCTGTTGATTGGCATCAATGCCCTGTTGGCGCCGCTCCTGGGGCGACATGGCGACCAGCCCCTCATCACCGTCGGCTCGACCCTGATAATCGCGGCACTGTTCTCGCCCCTGCGCCATCGCATCCAGGCGTTCATCGACCGCCGCTTCTACCGCGCCAAGTATGACGCGTCCGCGACGGTGGCCGGCTTCGGCGCGTCCGTGCGCGACGCCACCGACCTCAGCGCGCTCAGCCAACGTCTCGTCACGGTCGTGGACGACACAGTGCGGCCAGTACACGTCTCGCTCTGGCTGAACCCCAACGTGCGCGAGCGCCTCTCGTAGCCACGGATACCATCACATCCGCGGCATCCATCAGCCGGCGCCCTCCGCCGGATGGCGGCCCGCGTCCCCGACGGGCACGGTCCGTGCGACCCACGACTCCGCCCCGCGCCGGACGCTGGCCCGCGCCGAGGGGCAACCGCGCGCCCCCTGCCCTGTCCACATGTCGCGAAGGAGACCAGACCCGTGTCCGTCGATCTCTGGTTCGGTCTCCTGGCGGCGGTGCTGACGGTCGCGGCGCTCATCTCGGGTCTAGTGGACCGTGCCCCGGTCTCCTTCCCGATGATCTTCCTGGGCATTGGCTTCCTGATCGGCCCCCTCGGGCTAAAGCTCCTCCCGGCCGACCAACACAGCCCGATCCTGACCGGGGTGGCGACGATCAGCCTCGCCCTGGTGCTCTTCCTCGACGCCGCGCGCTTCGATGCCGAGGAGCTGCGCCGCGATTGGCGCGTCCCTTTGCTCGCGCTCGGCCCGGGCACGCTCCTGGTCATCGCCGGTGTGACACTGGCGGCACGCCTGCTGCTGTCCACCACCTGGCTCGACTCGCTGCTGCTCGGCGGCGTCCTCGCCTCCGTCGACCCCATCGTCCTGCGCGATGTCGTCCGCCACGAGCGCATCCCGCGGTCCGTGCGGCGGGCGCTGACCATCGAGGCCGGCACCAACGACATTGTCGTGCTGCCCGTCGTGTTGGTCGTGATTGCCGTCAGCGAGGCGGCGACCGGCGGCTTTGGGTACTGGCTGGGATTCCTGGCCGAGCTCGTCGTGCTCAGCCCGCTGGTGGGCCTGGTGGTTGGCGGGGTGGGGGCCTGGCTCATGGGCAAGGCCGACGCGCGGTACAATATCCGCCGCGAATTTCAGGCGCTGTATGGGCTAGGCCTGGTGCTCGCGTCATACACCGCCGGCCAGGTCGTGGGCGGCGACGGATTCATCGCGGCCTTTTTCGCCGGGCTCGCCGTCGCGCTCTTCGATGTCACCCTCTGCGATTGCTTCATGGAGTACGGCGAGGTCACGGCCGAGATGGTGATGCTGCTGGCGTTCATGCTGTTTGGCGCGGTGATCTCCGGCCTTCTGGGCACGATCCCGGTCCTGGCGGCGCTCGCCCTCGGCGGGCTCGAAATCATCGTGATCCGGCCGCTGGCCGTGGGCATCGTGCTTGCGCGCGCCCAGATGAGCCTGGCGGCGCGCGCCTTCATGGGGTGGTTCGGGCCGCGCGGACTGAGCGCGCTGCTGCTCGCGCTGCTCGCCGTGGAGGCGGGCATGTCTGGTGCTACCCGCCTGCTGGCCATCGCCGGTGTGGTGGTCGCGCTCTCCGTCGTCGTGCACGGCGTCACAGCCACCCCACTCTCGGAATGGTACGGCCGGCGCGTCGAGCACGCCCGCAGTACGCCCGCTGAGGAGCGCGAAGGCACGGCCGAGGGGCTCTTCGAGCCCGACGCCGACGACCTACCGCGCGTCTCCCCCGCCGACCTCCATGCCATGATTGCCGCCGACCACGCCCCCATCATCCTGGATGTGCGCGCCCGTGCCCAGCACGACCTGGCGACCGGGCAGATCCCTGGCAGTGTGCGCGTGTTGCCCGACCGGATCCACGAATGGGCGGCACACGCCGACCGGACGCGCCCCATCATCACGTATTGCACCTGACTGCGCGAAGCGACCAGCGCCCGTGCGGCGCGCGAGCTACGGACGATGGGCTTCGACGCGCGTGCCCTGACGGGTGGCTACGCCGCATGGAGCGCCGCCTACCCGGTGGAGGCCATGCCGGAGATCCCCGTCCACTGACCTGGTCAGCCGACCCGCGTGACACGGAGAGCATCACATGGATTCGCGGCTTCAGGTGCACTTCAGGCGTGGCTCAAGGCCACTTCAGGTCCCCGTGTCACACTCTCGGTAGGGAGTCCGGGGCTCGTGCCAAACGCCAAACGCGGCGAGCCCCACCGGTTGGCCACGACGTGAGCACCCCACAACGTGAGCACCCCACAACGTGAGCACCCCACAACGTGAGCACCCCACAACGTGAGCACCGCGCCGTGGGACCACGGACCCGCGCCCGCGCATGCGAGCATGGCCCGCGGGCGGCATACCCGCCGGGTCTCCCCACTCCCGTTGGCCGCGGGCTCTCCGCGATGTTGTGGTGCCAGACCCCAGAAGGAGGATCCCCAGTGCGCAGATTCCACCGCGAACGCACGCGCGAGACCGACTCGCGCCGCGACGAGCGCGACCACGACCAGGTGACGGTTAAGCGCGGGCGCATCGAGCGCCAGGCCAGCGGCGCGGGCCCACGTCCGGACCGTTGGGCGGAGGACTTCGACGCGCGTGCGCTTGCGGTAGCACCTGCGTACACCCGGCGCGCGTCTGCCTGAGCGCGCCTCCACCCGCCACGATGCACGTCAATTTGGTATCACCCTTCGTCGCGAGGACATGTCCCCGCGACCACACCACACAGGAGCGCAGCCATGGAAGCCTTTGCCGATGATCTGATGTCCACCTATCCGCCGGCGGTTGTCGCCCATCGGCGTGACCGCGACCGCACCGGCGATGGTCCGCACGACGCACCGGCCCCGCTCGACCCCGTGGACCGCCTCGCGCGGAGGCGCGGTGAGCTGAAACTTCGCCTGGCACTGCTGGAACCCAACACGGAGGACACACTCGAAAACTGGGCCGCGGACCTGGCCGAAGAAGCGCAGGACCACGAACACGAGCACCGGCTCGCCGCCATGCGCCGTCTGGTGCGGGCCGAGATCGTTCAGGTTGAGCTCGCGTTGGAGCGCGCCGCCAGGGGCCTGTATGGCATCTGCGCGGACTGCGGCCACCAGATCCCGCCGCGCCGGCTCGAGGTTGTCCCGGCCGCGCTGCTCTGCGTGGGGTGCCAGGCGCAGCGCGAAGCCCTGGGTCTTGGCCAGTAACTCACCCATGCGAGCCGGCCGCCCCCGCTGCGTACGGGGGCGGCCAGTTGCCCATCTCCAGGATTCAGCTTCAGGCGGTGGCCCGCGCCGACGAATCCTTCATGACATAGCCCACGCCGCGCACCGTGTGGATCAGCCGGGGCTCGCCATCCGTCTCGAGCTTGGCGCGCAGGTAGCCGACGTACACTTCCATGACATTGGACGACCCCTCGAAATCGAGCCCCCAGACGCGCTCAAGGATCACATCGCGGGTGAGCACCTGACGTGGCCGGCGCATGAAGAGGGCGAGTAGCTCATATTCCGTCGGCGAGAGCTCAATCTCGCGGCCGCCACGGTGCGCGACCCGCGTGCCCGTGTCCAGCTCCACATCGGCATAGCGCAGCACCTCGTGGCGCTCCGGTTGCGTGCGGCGCAGCAACGCCTTGACGCGCGCCAGCAGCTCCTCCGGGGCGAACGGCTTGATCAGGTAGTCGTCGGCGCCGGCCTCGAAGCCCTCCACGCGGTCGGCCACTGTGTCGCGTGCCGTCAGCATCAGAATGGGCACGCTATCCCCGGCCACCCGGAGCCGTCGCGCCACATCCAGCCCGTCCAGGCCGGGGAGCATGAGGTCCAGGATGATCAGGTCGGGCGGCCGCTCCAGGGTACGCCGCAGCGCCTCGTCGCCGCTGGCCGCCGTCGCCACGCTATAGCCCTCGTACGCCAGGGTGCGGCGCAAGACATCGCTGATGCGCTGATCGTCGTCCACCACCAGAATGTGTGCTTTCATCGCCATCCTCCTACCGCGCTGGCAAACCGTGGATCGCGACCAGTTGGATCTCGTACGGAGGGGCACAGCCCCCTTCGACACGCGGCAGACCCGCGCTACCGGCGGTCCCACACAGAGTGTGACATACCGGTGTGAACCGAGTCTGAGTATGACCTGAAGCCACCCTGAGAAGCCACAGCCGCGGGTTTCCCCGAACATTGCCCAAGCATAACCCGACCATAGCCCGAACTTGGCCTCGAAGTGGAGCCCGCGGCTCGACGTCTGCCCCGGATCTTCGCCACGCGCCGGCGGTCACCCGTCGGTGGCGGGATCCCCGTCCGGGTCGTTCGCCCGGCCCCGGCGCAGTACCCAGGACTCGAGCCGGTCGCGATACCTGATCGCCACGGCCACGGCCCCCACCAGGACGACACCCGCCACCAGCCAGAGCCAGGCCGGCGCCGCCAGCAATCCGGAAAACGCGTAGACAGCGACCACGGTGCCCGGCAAGCGCCCAAGTGTGCTCAAGAGCAGGAAGCGCCCGAACGAGATCGACGAGAGGCCGGCGACGGCACACACCGCGTCGTCGGGCAGCAGCGGCAAGAGAAAGATGAGGAACAGCCACAGGCCGCCGCGGTCCGCGACAATCCCGGCGTAGCGGTCAAGGGACTTCTGGCCGACCAGCCGCGCGACGAGCGGCCGGCCGAACCAGCGGGCGAGCGCGAACATGATGGCGGAGCCGACCATCGTGCCGGCCACCGTGAGCAGCAGGGCGTTGACCGGCCCAAAGGCGGCCGAGCCGACGGGCGGCAGCACACTGCCCGGAATTGGCGCCACAACCACCTGGGCGGCGACGGTCACGAAATAGACCGCGGGCGCCCACGGACCGAAGCCATGGATCCATTGCCTGAATGCCGCCTGGGACTCAAACCGCGACTGGACAAACGCCCAACCGAGGCGCCCCCAGTCGAATAACACCCAGCCCACGAGGACGGCGGCGACCATGGCGACTACGGCGGCGCCCGCGAGCAGCACCGGGCGCAGTCTGGGCGGCGTCGCGGCCCATGCGCGCCGGATGGCGTCCCCGCCGCGACGCCGAACATCCCATCGCACCAGCGCGCCCCTTCCGGGTAAGTCGGGTAAGTCACGATCTCCGCCCCGCCACTGGGCGGTCTCGCCAGGACCCGGCGAACGGTCCGACGACCGCCACGGCGAATCGGCGGCTACGGTATGGTCTTGCGCGGAATGACGATCCACAAGATCACATACGGGAGGAAGCCTGGGAGACCGCCCGGCAGGAGCAGCACCATGAAGAGCAGGCGAAACCACCACGGGTTGACGCCGAAGAAGGCGCCGAGCCCGCCACAGACACCTCCGATGATACCATCCTGCCGCCGCATGACACGATTGCTCGTCTGATTGTACATCCTGTTCACTCCTTCGCTTGGTGGCGCGCCTCCTGGTGGTCACACCCTCCGCGCCATCCCGGTGGTGGCGCCCCACATGAGAGTGTGGCACGGCCGCGTGAATCATCCCTGAACGCTGCCTGAGACAGCCCTGAGTGCCGCGCCACCCGGTTCGCGTGCGGGTCTGGCGTCGCCACGGCCGGCGCGATTTTACCTGGAGCGGTTCAAATTGGCGCGTTTCCGCCACCATGCTCAGCACGTCGCGGATAGCTTCGTCATCGTCCACAACCATCACGGGCCGTGCACCATCGCGGGTCATGTCCATGAGGCATTGACCTCCTCCCGGGAGGCTCCGGCATGCGGTAGTGGTGTGTGTCGCGCCCGACGCGCACGCGCGGCCAGTACGCCTCCATCATGACGTGTACCCACCGGCGCTTGAGAACAGGTTGTGACTCCACCGCGGCGATGCTGAGGCTGGGAGCATTGCGCGTGCGGCCTCAGCGCCTTCACGTATGCGCCAGCCGGAATCGCGCCCCGCGGCGCGAGTCGTCCGGCTTCGGTTTCCGCACGCCCATCCCTCGCTGGCGCGACTGCCCGGCGCCGGAGGCGTGCGTCAGCGCCGAGAAGCGCCTGGCGCCCGCGCCCGCCATCACGCGCCGCCGGTGAGCGCCTCGGCGATGGCCTCGTCCCGCGTGAGGGCGCGCCCCGCCACGAGCGCCGCCTGCCAGCGTTCCTCACCCAACTGCGCCCTCGCGCCGGCCAGTGCCGGCTCGATGTCGGCCTGTTGCAGGGCGGTCAGCGGCGCGCCCACCGTTTCGCGCAGATTCTCCGCCGCTCCAAGCAGCCGCGCCGCGCGCTCCGCCGGGGCCAGCGCGGCATCCGCCGCCCCCGAATCAGCCGCCGCGGTCGCGCTCTCGCCGGTTCCTTCCACGGCCCCGTCATTGGTCGCCGCCGCCCGGGCCGCCGCCGTCATGGCCAGCAACTCCAACGTCTCCGCCATGTCGAGGGGGACACCGAGCGTGCTGACCACGGCAATGGACTCGCGGCCGAGCGTCTCGGCGCGCGCGATGTCGCCCTGGCGCAGCAGCGCATGGCCCAGGTTGGCCAGGGTATTCCCCTCATTCAGCCGGTCGCCCAGCCGCCGAAACAGCGCCAGCACCTCCTCCGCATAGCGCACCGCCTGCGCCCAATCGCCCCGCACACGGGCAATCTCGCCCAGGTTGCCAAGCGCAATCCCGATCTCGCGGTTGGCCTGAATCGCGCGCGCCAGCGCCAGGTTCTCACTGAAGTGGGCCTCGGCGCGGTCCATGTCGCCCTGTCCGTAGCCCAGGATGCCGAGCTCATTGCGCGCGCCGAGCTCCGTGAGTCGCTCGTCCATGTCTGGCGCGAGCGCCAACACCGCCTCCAGCCGCGTGGTCGCGACCGCATTGTCCTTCTGCCACATCGCCAGGGAGCCCGCGTGATAGAGCGCGCGCCCACGCACACTGATCGGCACCTCAGCATGGCCGGCACCGCCCGCCATGCCGGGCGCGACGCCCGCGGCCGCCGCGGAGCTGGTGACAACATCCAGACCCGCCTGCCCCAGCAGCGCCTCCAGCCAGCCCCGCCCTTCGGTGAGATAGCCACGGCGGCGCCAGAATTTGCCCAGCGCCGCGGCCAGCCGCAGGCCAAGCTCCAACTCGCCGCGCTCCCGCGTCCAGGCCAGCGCCGCGCGCAGATTGTCGTGCTCGTGCTCCAGCCGCTCCAGCCAGGCCCCCTGCTCCCCGCCCCGCAATCCCGCGTCGGCCTCCTCCGCCAGCGCCAGGAAAAACGCCAGGTGGGCATCGCGCACCGCCGCTGCCTCGCCGGCATCGCTCGCGCCTGTCGCGCCGAGCGCCTCGCCCGGAGCACTTGCCGCCTGTTCGATGCGTTCGAGCGCGTATTCGCGGATGGTTTGCAGCATCGTGAAGCGCGGATCGTCGCCCCCCTCATCGGACTGCCGCACCAGACTCTGGTCCACCAGCGCCGCCAGTCCCTCCAGTGCGTCGCCCGCCAATGCCGCCGCCCCCGCCGGCGCCACGCACACCGCCTCGACCGCCTCCAGCGTGGCCCCGCCCACAAACACCGCCAGCCGCCGGAACAGCCGCCGCTGCTCGGTCGTGAGCAGGTCTTCGCTCCACGCGATCGCCGCCCGCAGCGTCTGTTGCCGCTCGTCCAGGTCGGCCGCGCCGCCACTCAGGACCGCCAGCCCGCGCCGCAATCGCGGCAGCAGCGCGGGCGGGGGTAGCAACTTGACGCGCGCGGCGGCCAGCTCGAGGGCGAGCGGCAGCCCGTCCAACGCCTCGCAGATCGCCGCCACCGCCGGGGCGTTGGCCGCGGTGAGCGCGAAATCGGGCTTGACCGCCCGTGCCCGTTCCAGGAACAACAGCACCGCAGCGTACGTCTCGAGGCGCTCCGGGGTCGGGGGGTGGCGGGGATCCGTCCGTGGCGGCACGCCCAGCGGCGGGATCGGCACCTCGCGCTCGCCGCGGATGTGCAGCGGGATGCGGCTCGTGGCCAGTATCCGCAGCCCCGAGTGCTCCGCCAGGAGCGCCGCCAACGCCGCCGCGGCGCCCACCACCTGCTCGAAGTTGTCGAGCACCAGCAACAAGCGCTTGTCGCCCACGTGGTCGCGCAGGCCCTCGGCCACCGGCTGGCCACCGCCTTCGCGCACACCGAGCGTATGGGCGATGGTTGGCACCACCAGCGCCGGATCGGTGAGCCGTGCCAGCCCCACCCACCAGACACCATCGGGATAGACGTCCAGCACGGCCCCAGCCACCTGGATTGCCAGGCGTGTCTTGCCGATGCCGCCAGGCCCAGTCAGTGTCAACAGCCGCACGCTCTCCCCGCTGAGCAGGCCCACCAGGAACCCCAGCGTCGCCTCGCGGCCCAGCAAGGACGTGGGTGGCGTGGGCAGGTTGTGCTGGGGACGGTCGAGCGTTCGCGGGGGAGGGAAATCGGCGGGCAGACCGGCGACGACGAGCTGATAGAGATGCTCCGGACGCGGCAGGTCCTTGAGCCGATGGCTCCCCAGATCGCGCAGGACGACGTCGGGCGGCGGCGCGGCCTCCACCAGCGCCCGCGTGGTCGCCGAAAGTAGGGTCTGGCCTCCGTGAGCGGCCGCGGCGATGCGCTCGGCGCGGTGGACATCCATGCCCACATACGTGCCGTCCGCCAGGGTCGGCGTGCCGGTGTGCAGCCCCATCCTCACCCGCACCGGCGCGCCCGCCGGCCAGGAATTTGCCGCCAGCGCGCGCTGGGCCTCGGCGGCCGCCGCCACCGCCGCCCCGGCATCGGCGAACGCCACGAAGAACGCGTCGCCTTCGGTGCTCACCTGGACGCCGCCGTGGGCGTCCCACGCCGCACGCAGCAGCGCCTGGTGCGCCGCCAGCACGTCCCCGTACCCAGCGGCCAGCCGTTCCAGCAGGCGTGTGCTGCCCTCGATGTCCGTAAAAAGCAGCGTCACCGTCCCGGTCGGCAGGTTGGGCATCGCGGGGCGCCTCCTCGCTGGGTCGGTGGTTGAAACGAGCCGTGTCCCCGCCGGTCAGGTCGGTATCGTCCAGGTTCTTGATTGTAGCCTAGAACGCTGGCGTGTCGCCCAGGATGTGGATGATGGTCGGCGCGAGGAGGTTGCGCGTCCGCAGGAAGACGATGGCCATGGCGAGCCCGAATGTGCCCTGCGAGAGGATGCCGACCGCCGCCCCCGCCAGATAGTTACCACCACCGGCGGTGTCAGCGCCGAGGTGCCAGATCCCAAACGCCAGTGACGACAGCACGACCGCCCACGAGGTGCCGAGCAGCGGCTTGAGCCGGGTCAGCAGGGCGCCACGGAACAGGTACTCTTCGGAGAAGCCATTCTGGAGCAGATTGCTCACGAAATAGCGGAGCAGCGTGAGCACACCAGAGCGTCCCGTCGCCAGCGCCATGACGATCCCAATGATCTGGATGCTGCCCCAGAGCATGGCGATGAGCCAGGAGCGGTAGCCGCGCGCGAAACCGAGACTCCGCCAGCGCGCCCCCAGCGCCAGCAGCGCGAGGCCAGGCACGATGACGTAGAGCGTGGGGTTGCTGCCCCAGAACGAAATGGCGAAGACATGTCCCCAGAGGCCGTCGAGCGCGTCCACCAGCGGCGTCCAGACCGGGAGCGTGTCGAGACTACGCGGGAGGGCGCGATTGAAGACCATGCCCCGGTACCCCGTGAGGACGATCACCACCAGCAGGACGCCGATCTGTAGGGGCAGCCGCCAGCGGCCGGGGCGGGAAGCGGCGATGGCATCAACTGGCTCGGCGGGGAGCGCTTTGGTGGTCAGGGCGACGGTCGTGAATCCCAAGATGATGAAGAGGATGTCGGTGTTGACTATCGCGGCGATGACACGATCACCCCGGCCGATGACGACGAGATACGCCGCCGCCAGCACCCAGACGGCGAGGAAGGTCCACGCCGCCGGGTCGCGCGGGAGCGCGACGACCTTGTCGCGCACGGCCTGAAGTGGGCCGGGAGCTTTCGCGGGGCTGGCCCCGTCCGTGTTGGAAAGGTTCATCGTCCCTCCTCGCCGTTGCCGCGCGCGCACCGGCCGCTCGCGTGTGGTTGGTGCGCCCATAGCATACCGCACAGCTTGTCGAGCCCGGATCATTCAGGCAGGTCGCGTCGTGCCGTGTCGACGTGACTCCCCCGCGCCCCGTCGCGCGCTGCCTTCTGGCTCCCCTCGCCCCGCAGGGAGAGGGGGGCAGGGGGGTGAGGACTCCAGGGGGCCGGGGGGATGACCCTGGCTCGTGTACCATCCAGGCTAGTCCGCCGGGCGCGACACCAACTCGCCCAGTACGCCGTGGCACGCGGAAACGGTCCCCACCACCAGGCGTTGTGCCTGGCCTGGCTCGCGCCGCAGCGCCGCCACCAACCGGTCGCGCGCGCCCAGGATCTCCGCCACGGGGATGGTCCCGATCCCATAGGCATAGTGGTGGCAGGTGAAGAGCTCGACCCCACTGTACGGATGCGCCGCGGCCGCCAGCGATGCCCGCTCGATCCCCACGCGCACGATGTCGCCCAGCTCCCAGGTCCGCTCCGCGCGGATGGCCGGGCAGCGCGCCGGCTCGATGCAGGTGGCCGGGCAGATCCAGCCCGCCGCGCTGATGAAGCGATTACCCAGCGCGTCGCCATGCTCATACGGCAGGCCAAGCGCGAGGTCACAATGGCCTCGCGTCACGCCCGCCTCGGGGACCGCGGCGCCAACAACATCGAGGAGCCACTCGAACAGCAAGTGCGGCGCGAAGGGCGCCGGCACGAGCCGGTCGGCGGTTGCCGCATCCATCCCGGCCAGGCGGTCGCGCAGGAAGTCCGACCAATCGGCGCGCACCACCTCCACCAGGGGCTCATCAGCGAACTCCGCCAGCGCGCGGCAGGCAGGGTTGTGGTCCACGAGCAGGAACCGCCGTGCGGCGATCTTGCCGCGGCGCTGCGCCTTGAGCAGTTGGCGGGTATGATAGCAGCCGTAGCAGCCGCCGCCGATGACGATCAGGTCCATGGCGCCTCATCCCCGCCGGCGCGTCGCGGGCCGCGTCTGGCGATCCCCACGCCGCCGCGTGTCGCCCGCATCCGGTGACGCGGTCGTCCCTGCCGGGATGGTCTCTGACGGGCTCATCCCCGCCGGGATCGTCCCCACCGGGCCCGACGCCATCCGGGTGCCCCCCTGACTCGCGCCGACTCGCGCCGCGCTGTGCCGTCGTGCCCGCGCCACCAGCCACTCTGTCCCCAGCGAGACCGCCGCCACACGCGTCAGGAGCGCGAAGGCGAGCCCGGCGATGAACGCGACCACGGCGTTCACGCGCGCCTGCTCCAGCAGCACAAAGCACAGCACGCCGCCTACGGTGCCGCTCGCCGTCGCGCCGGCCCGCAGGGCGGCCACCGCCGTCATGCTTGCGCGCCGCCCCGCCCGCGTGCCCGCGCGGTCCTTGGGCGCCGTCGTCCGCCCGCCTGGTGTCTTCGCCACTACGCTTGCTCCCGCCCGTCCTGGCCGTCCTTGCCCGCATGGCCAGTCACGCCCGACCGGTCGGTGGCGGTCTCGTCGCCAGCGGTCCCGGCGCCATCATCCGCCGCGCCGTAACGCGCCAGCAATTGGTCAACCCGCCC
>JANWHL010000193.1 GCA_025450405.1 Ktedonobacterales bacterium | reverse complement strand
TGACGCCGCCGGGCATTAGCGTGGACGTGCGCGATGTCCACCACGGCGATGGCGTCGTCATCCCACTCGACAACGTCTACATCCGCGCGGCGGAGCGGGCGCTGGAGCGGGAGTGGGGACGCGCGCCGGTCTTCGAGCGCTCGGGCGGCTCGATCCCCATCGGCGCGCTCTTCGACCGCGTGCTGGGCGTACCGGTGGTCTTCCTGGGCACCGGTCTGCCCGACGACCAGATCCACGCGCCGAACGAGAAGTTTCACCTGCCCTATTTCTACCGCGATATCCACCAGATCGTGCGCTACCTCGACCTCCTCGGCAACGATCCCGCCATCGTGGCGCGGCCGCGGCCGGTCCGCCGCCGGCGCACGACCGCGCCGGCCAGCGCGCGGGCGTAGAGGGCACGTTCACAATCAGGACGCGGAGGAAGACGGGGATTTAACCGCGGAGAGCGCAGAGGACGCAGAGAGAGAGAAGGAGATACAGAACTCAACCATCGAGAGCGCGAGGCGATTGCCAACCCGCTGTTACCGGCTCGCTGCCATGCCTCCTCTCTCCCTCTCTCCGCGATCTCGGCGTCCTCGGCGGTTACTTCGTTCCCTCTCCGTTCCCCCATTGTGAATCCCTCCCCATCCGGCGGTGCGCTGGGCGCGCATGATACCATCTCGGGGTGAGGCGTCGAGCCCCACCCCGTTTGCCATCCACGGACAAACGAAAGAGGCGGTATCAGCATGACCGATCGCGCGCGCCTGGCGGGCATCTATCCACCGCTACCAACCTTCTTCGATGCCGATGAGGCGCTGGACCTGGACACCCTGCGGCACCATATCGCGCGGCTGAGCGCGGCGGGGATCACCGGCTTCGTGGCGCTGGGATCGAACGGTGAGGCGGTCCACCTGGACGACGACGAGCGCCGCCAGGTAATCGCCACCGTGCGCGCAGCGGCCAGCCTGGACGGCCAGGTGCTGGCGGGCGCGAGCGCGCTCTCGACCCGTGCCACCATCACCCTCTGTCGGCAAGCCGCGGCGGCCGGAGCCGACTTCGCGCTGATTCTTCCGCCGGCGTACTATCGCGGGCGCATGGACGCCGCGGCGCTGCGCGGACACTTCATGGCCGTGGCGGACGCGAGTCCGATTCCGATCGTGATCTACAACATGCCCGCCAATGCCGCTGGTCTCGACCTGGACGCCGAGCTCGTGGTGACCCTCTCGACGCATCCCAACATCGTCGGGCTGAAGGACAGCTCGGGAAATGTGGCGAAGCTCTCCCAGGTGGTGGCGGAGGCGCGCACGGACTTCGACGTCCTGGCGGGGAGCGCGAGCTTCCTGCTGCCGGCGCTCGCGGTCGGCGCCACGGGGGCCATCGCCGCGCTGGCGAACATCGCCCCACGCGCCTGCCTGGAGCTGATAGACTTGTGGCACGCCGGCCGTCTCGACGAAGCGCGCGCGTTGCAGGCACGGCTGGTGGCACCCAATGCCCTCGTCACCTCGACCTATGGCGTGGCGGGGCTGAAGGCGGCGCTCCAACTTGCGGCCCACTATGGCGGCGAGCCGCGGCGGCCGCTTGCGCCGCTGGGCGAGGCGGACCGTGGCCGGCTCCGCGCGGTCTTCGCCGAGGCGGACCTCCTCACGCGGGCCGGCGCGTAGCATGGGGCGTAAGGCCAGCGGCGGGGAGGTCACGGGCCGGGAGAGAGGGGAACCATGATCACCCAAACGTTTACCGCCTACTTCGCGGCGAGCGCGGGAGCGGGGGCCGCCCTCATTGGGCTGCTCTTCGTGGCGATCTCGATCGCGCCCGAGCGCACGGTCATGCCGGAGGCGCCCATCCAACGGCAGTCCACCGCCACCGGCGCCTTTACCGCGCTGGTCAACGCCTTCTTCGTCTCACTCTCCGCCCTCATCCCCGGCGACAGCTTGGGCTGGGTGACGGCCGCATTGGCGGCCTTCTCGCTCCTCAATACCCTCTCGCTCGGTGTGCATGTGCTCCGGCGTGTCCGCGGCCCAATGGAGTACGTGCGCCATATGTTCCCGGTCGTGGTTAGCCTGCTCGTCTATGGCTTCGAGCTCTCCTACGGCATCCAACTGGTACACAATCCGGCCGACCGTTCCGCCCCCTATGCCATCGCGGGCCTCCTGCTCGGCGTCTACGGCTTCAGCCTCCTCCGCGCCTGGCAGCTCCTCGGTGCCCGCCGCTACGGCTTCCTCGGCTGGCTGAGCTCACTCAACCAGGAAGTGGACGCGGATACCAACCCCGTGCCTCCAGTGCCGGCGACGCGCGAGTTGGGCTGAGCCATGAGCCTCGCACCGACGCTCCCGAAAACTGGCCAATAGCCGAGTCGCCGCCCACGGACGCACCGGCATGCGCGTCCGTCTGGCTGGCACTCCACCACATTCGCCGGTCCGTTAGCCGCGTCCTGCAGGGCGCCTCCTCGCCAGACCGCACCGTCCGTGGCCGCTACCCTGATTAGTGGCTTCGCGTCCGAGCGCCATGGCGCCTATTCAATCGGCCGGTCCGCGTCAACATCGGGCCCGGTCGGCGTGGTCGCGCGGTCCTGGGCGGCGTCGGCGGCGTCCTCATCCTCCGCCATGGGGAGTGGGACCGCGTCGGGAGAGGCAGGGCCCGCGGTGACGTCGCCAGTGGGTGTGGTCGTGACCATGGACGGGATGGCGCGGCTCTGGGCGACGCTGCCACGGAGCAGTCCGCGCCAGGCGGCGTCGAGGGCGGGCCGGAGATCAGTGAGCCGGTCATGGAGCCTGGCCAGGTCGCGCCGCCGGCGCCGCCCACCAGGGCGGCTCGCGCCCCCGCGTGGCTCCCCAGCGCGACGATTGACCGCGGGCGGCTCACCAGAGCCCGGCTCGCCGAATTCCTCATCGTCGGCGGCACCCCAGAGCTCGCGGTCGTCCAGCGCCTGGCCAACCGCCCCCTGGAGCTGCTGGAGCAGGTCAATGGTCTGGTTGAGCGAGACCAGCAGATCACCCTCGGCGAGGTCCACGCGGCGCAGCAGCCCACCCAGCGACATCCCGCGCCACCAGTTGAGGGCGATGCCGTAGAAGTCGTCGGAGACGCCGGGGCTCATCGTCACGCCGTAGTCGTACTCCATCCCCTGCACCAGGCGAAGCGCGCGGTAGATCTCGCGGCGCGTCTCCATCAGCCGGTGCGGCAGCGTGTTCAGGTTGCGCAGCGACCGGTCGTCGTCGAAGGTGAACCAGCTCACCACCTCGGCCAGCTCGGCGGGACCCAGGTCGTCCAGCGCGTCGGACAGCGCCAGCTCGGTGAGGACCATCCCCGCCGGATGGAAGAGCGCGCGGAGGAGCCGGCCACGGAGGGTAAGGTGGTCGTCCTCGCCGATGTAGCCGAGCAGACGCAGGACCATAATGGTGGCGTTGAGCTCGGCGAGGGCCGCCCGGCTGAGGCCGAAACGGTCGGGACGGCGCCGGTCGCGCTCCTTGCGGCGTGCCGGCCGCGCGGGGTCGCGCTCCGCCCCCTGGCGCAGGTCGCGGTCCACTCCATGACGCTGGAACTCGCGGAGGCTCGCGGCCACGGCCGAGCGCAGCCGGGTCATATCGCCCGGCCGCCAGAGGTTGAGGATCGTGTTGTAGCGGACGATGAAGGCGCTGATGACCGGCAGGAGCGGCCCGGTCAGCAACGCGAAGGCCGGCTCGAACTGGTCCCACGGCGAATAGGGGATGACGGCGGCGCCCTTGGCATCCATGCCGCGCCGGCCGGCGCGGCCGGTGAGCTGCTGGTACTCGTTGGGCGTGAGCAGACGCATGCTGGTGCCGTCGAACTTGCTGAGGCTGCCGAGGACGACGCTGCGCGCCGGCATGTTGATGCCGAGGGCGAGGGTGTCGGTGGCGAAGACGGCGCGCAGGTCGCCGCGCGCGAACAGCGTCTCGACCATCACCTTGAGCCCGGGGAGCAGCCCGGCGTGGTGGAAGGCGAGGCCGCGCGGCAGGAGGGTGGCGAGGCGGCGCACCTGGTCCAGCCGCTGGTCCTCGGCGGGCAGGGCGCGCACCCAGCCCTGGACCTCCGCGTGGACGCGTGCGCGCTGGTCCGGGCTCACCAGCAGGTGACTGGCGGCGCTCTCGGCGGCGGTCTCCACGGCGCGGCGTCCGGGCAGGAAATAGAGGCAGGGCAGCAGGCCCGCGGCCCGAAGGGCGGTGAGGATCTCGCCGGGCTGGGGCGCCTCGCGGCGGATGGGCGCGGCATCGGCCGATGCGTCGGATGAGGCGTCCGTGGCCGCGGAAGCCCCCGCGGCGCCGGCTGGTCCGCGCGGCGATTTATCCGGCGCCCGACCCGCGCCGCTGGCCGGTCTTCCCGTCTCGGCACGGGGCGATCCGGAGCGCGTGGGATCGTTCGCCGTTGACCGATCAGTGGCCGGCGAGCGTGCGCCGTCGAAGACATACCGCCGCGGATTCATCCGTTCCCGGGCGAGCTTGGCTTCGCCCCCGATCCCAGGAAATACGGCAATTCTGTTTCCATCCGCGTCGCGGACGAGATGCAAATTTCCATCGAGAAAGTAGAAATCTTCTAGGGGGACTGCCCGTTCCACGTGCAACGAGAGGTCGGTGGATCCGTGGACGCGGGCGATCCACGCGCGCAATTGATCGGCGTTGCTGACGGTGGCGGAGAGGCCGACGAGGGTCACGTGGGCCGGGGAGTGGATGATGGCCTCCTCCCACACCGGACCGCGCTCCAGATCGCTCAGATAGTGCAGCTCATCGAAGATCACGCAGCCGACGTTCGAGAGCTCGTCGTCCAGCGCGGCCTGGCGCGCCATGTCCGTCGTGCCTCCGCGACCCACCACGGCCGGCCCGCTTGTCGCGCTCGTGGTGCTCCTGGTGCTCGCCGCTTCCACCGCCGCCGCGGCGCGGCCCACCCGGCTGCCCTCCAGCAGCATGTTGCGGTAGATCTCGGTGGTCATGACCACGATCGGCGCGGTGGGGTGCTCCACGATGTCGCCCGTGAGCAGGCCCACCGCCTCGGCGCCGTGGAGGCGCCGGAGGTCGCGGTACTTCTGATTCGAGAGGGCCTTGAGCGGAGCGGTGTAGATCGCGCGCTGGCCCGCCCGCCTCGCCCGCCAGATGGCGAATTCCGCCACCACGGTCTTACCAGTCCCGGTGGGCGCCGCCACCAGCACGGAGCGGCCGCGCGCCAGCCGGAGCGCCGCCTCGCGCTGATAGGGATCGAGCGCGAACGGCAGCTGGGCGGCGAACTCGTCCACCTGGTTGGCGGCGTCTTCCTCATCGGCGCCGTCTGGTCCCTCGCGGTCTGTCCGCTCCCAGTCGGCGTCCGTGCGATCGTCCGTGGCGCCGCCCAACGTGTCCCCCAACGCGTCCCCCTGGTCCGCCGCGGACTCCGCGGCGCGATCCCGCCGTCGCTTAGCCACCCAGCACCTCCCCGGCCCGTGCGCGCGGCAGCAGGACCGTCAGCCCAGCGGGCACGCAGCGCATCTCGAGCGGTGTGCGCGCCCGCACCTCGCCGTCCAGGGTCACGTCCACCTCGGGCGGACGCTCGATGACCGCGCGCCGCGCCTTGAAGCGCCAGAGGCCGGGCAGCTCCAGCGGCTGTGGCGCGCCTGGCGGTGCCAGCGCGGAGCCGACGGCGTCGGGGATGTCGGGCGGCCCAGCTCCGAGACGCTCGACCAACGTGCGCAGGTGATAGGGCGCCAACGCCTCGATCACCACGAAGTCGAGCAGGTGATCGCTCAGCGAGACGTCGGGCATGCGGAGATTGGCGGCGCCGCCGAAAACCGGCGTGACGATCGCGGCGAGCTGGATCATGTTGCCGGCGATAATCCGCGTCGTGGCGTTCTCAGTCACCCGCAGGCCATCGCCAGCGGCCTCGTCGGGTCCGGATGGTCCGGGCATACGCATGCCATAGGCGCTCGCGGTCACGCCCTCCAGGCGCACCGTGGTGGGCAGCGGACGCAGCCGGGCCAGCGCCTCGATGGCCGCCGCCGAATAGTTCAGCGGCCCCCAGAGGCGGCGGCGCGCGGCGTCGGTGGCCAGGCGCGCGAATTCGACATTCAGACCCAGGGTGAGGGCGTGCAGGAAATACGCTCCCCGCCACGCCCGCTCCTCCATGCGTATGACGGCGGGCGTCTCGGCGCCGGCCGCCTCGGCGGCGGCGATCACGTCAGGCGCGCCGGGCTCGGTCGCGCCCGGCCGGGCCTCGCCGATATCGATCGCGCCGGTCACGCCCTCGGCGACGACCGCGCACGCGCCCGCCAGGTCTTGCGGAATCTCCAGCGAGCGCGCCACGTCGTTGGCGGTGCCCAGCGGCAGGATGCCCAGTGGCAAATCGGTGCCGGCGACATGCGTGGCCACCGCGCCCACCGTGCCATCGCCGCCCGCGACCACCGCCGCCGCGAAACCCTCCGCGCGCCAGGCCGTCCCCTGGGGCGCCGCCTCATCCAGTGCGCTGACCTCCAGCACGCGTCCCACCGCGACCCCAGTGCGCCGCAGCGCGTCCGCGACGTACACGGTGGGATCGCCGCCGGTCATCCGTCCGGCGTGCGGGCTCACGATCAGGATGACCGGACCGCGCGCGACGTCCATCGTCCTCGCCTCCTGGCGTCCCGCCGCATACACATCTCGCCAATTGATTCCGATTGGGTGACCAGGACCCACCGTGTGGCGCGCGCAGCATTCCTCATTGGCCGGATCGCGCCGCGAAGGCGCGCGAGCATGGTGGCGCTCCGCGCATCTCAGGAGGCGGATGTCAGGAGGCGGATGTCAGGAGGCGGATGTCAGGAGTACGCGCGGAACTTCAATTCCGCATGCTCTCCCCACCACCCAGTCCGCCCCCGCCGTGCACATCCTCCGGTCCACCGCGTTATCCGCGTCCCGGCAACCTACGCCTCCGCTCTCCCCTCCTCCGCGCCCTCGGCGGTTCCATCCTCTCCTCGCCCCGTTCCTCTCTGTCCCTCTCTGTCCCTCTGTGCTCTCTGTGGTTTCATCTCCCTCTGTGTCCTCATTGTGAGTTCTCCCCGGCCCCTATCCCACCGATTCCCCCAGCAGGTGGCGCAGCAGGAAGTCCGCGGTCAGGCGCGACGCCTCGAGCTGGTTGCGCCGCTTGGCGAAGCCGTGGCCTTCATCCGCGAAGACGACATACTCGACCGACCGACCCAGCCCGCGGAGCCGCTCCACCATCTGGTCCGACTCCGCCTTGACGACGCGCGGGTCGTTGGCGCCCTGGAGGATCAGCAGCGGCGCGCGAGTCTGGTCAATGTACGTGATGGGCGACCGCTCGCGCAGGAAGTCCGCCTCCGTATCGGGGTCACCGACCCAGCGCGCCATGAAGCGGCGCCAGGTGGGCGGGACAGCGCGCGCGAAAGTGATGAGATTGCTCGGCCCGCAGATGTCCACCGCCGCCGACCAGTACTCCGGCAGGCGCGTCGCCGCCGAAAGGGTGGCGAAGCCGCCAAAGCTGCCGCCATAGACCCCCAGGCGTTCACTATCCACCCACGCGAGTCCGCGCAGATAGCGCGCTGCCGCCTCGATATCGCGCAGGTCGCCGCCGCCCCAGTCGCGGTGGATCTGGCGCTGATAGGCGAGTCCGTAGCCGGTGCTGCCGCGGATGTTGGGCGCCAGAATCGCGATGCCGCGCGCCAGCAGGTACTGGTAGAGCGCATGGTATTCGATACGCTCCTGCGCCTCGGGACCACCGTGGATGGCCAGCAGCGCCGGGACACGGGCGGCATCGGCCTGGCGGGGACGGTAGAGCCAGGCGGGGATATCACGGCCGTCAGGGCTGGGGATCGAGACCGGCTCGGGCGTGACGAGGTCGTCGGCGCCGAGCCCGCCCAGCATGCCGTAGGTCAGGCGCCGGAGCCGTGGGGCCGCGGGCGCCGCGCCCGCCTCCGCGTCGTCCAGCGTGATCACATAAATCTCCGCCGCGGCCGTCGGCCCGTTGATGCGCAGGGCCATCGTCCGGCCGTCGGGCGTCAGCGTCAGGTCCTCGATGACCCCACGCGGCAGGCCCGCCACACGCAGAGCGGATTGGTTGGCGTCGCGTACGTAGAGCTGGCTCGCGCCGCCCTCGTTCAGCACCCAGACCATCCGCCGCCCATCGTGGCTCAATTCCAGGTGCTCGACATCCCAATCCGGCGTCAGCACCCAGGTGAGGTCCTGGGTCGCGAGATTGAAGCGCGCCACGCCCTTGAATTCACGCCCCCGGTCGGTGATCAGGTAGAAGCCGGAGCTGTCGGGGAGCCACGGGCCGGGGACCAGGAAGAACTCCTCCTCGTGCGGTAGCACCTCGGTGGCGGACCCGCTGGCGGCGTCCACCAGCCAGAGATGGAGGTCGGTGTTACTCCGGACGTCCAGCACGGTCACCTGGCGCCCGTCTGGCGACCAGTTGACGGGCACATTCAAGCGGCCGTTGGCAAGGATGGTCCGGGTCTGGCCGGTGTCGAGATCGCGCACGAATACATCGGCGTCGGTGGGCACGCGCTCATTGCCGGCGTAGACGAGCCGGCGTCCATCCGGCGCGAGCGCGCGCGGCGAAACCTGATACTGGACGTCGGGGCGGGCGGTGAAGTAGCGCACCGCACCGCCGCCGGAGGGGACGGCGAAGACCTGGTATTGCTCCGCGCCATCGGCGTCGGCCATGCCGATCAGGTCGCCGGCCGGCGACCAAAGCACCATGCGCGCCGTCTCGCGCTCGAACGTGGTGACCTGGGTGGGCCAGCCACCGGTGATGGGCTGGCGCCAGATGTTGAACTGGCCGGAGGTGTTGACGAGGTAGGCCACCTGCTGCCCATCGGGCGAGAGGGCGAGATTGCCCTGGTAGAGGCGGACGGCGTAGTAGCGATCGAAGTCGTCGCTGCCCTCCCGCACGGGCACCGGCTCGGGCCCCGCGGGGGAGGAGGCTGTCGGTACGGGCGCCGCGGGCGTGGACGGTGTGGGGGTGGGGGATGTGAGCGGTGTGGACGACGGCACAGATGGTCTCTCCGCCCCGCTGGGCGTATCCCGCGCTTCAGCGCCGTCGGACGCGCTGGACGCGGCGGACACGCCGGCCCAGACGGCGGCGCCGGTCACATCGAGCGGCGCAGAGGTCGCCGGAGTCGCCGCGGTCTCATTTGGCGCGGCCTGTGCGGCACCGGATGCACCGCTCGCGACCGTCTGCTCCATCCCCATCTCATCGCTCGCCCCATCACTCGCCATTGTTCCTCCACCTCTCTCCGCGTCGCGTCTCCGCCTCGCGTCTCCGCGTCGGGCCGCGCATGCCGAACCTCGGGCGCCGCCGGCATTGTAGCATACCACAGGCATACCTCGGGCAGACCTCAGGGTTGGAGCGCCCTTGACCGTGCGGGTGCGGGGGGAAGAACATGCGCAACCACAGAGTCGTCATGCTCGTGGCCGGATTGGCGTGCCCGGCGGGAAGATCTCAACCATTTCTCCATCATCCCCGTTCTTCCGCGCGACACCGGCGGATTACACTGCCTCAAGACAGCGACACCCCGCGATGGTTCGGCGCCCACCGGCGGGCGCGACGCGACAGGCGACGGCGCCAGGTCGCGGCCGACATGGATGCGCGGAGAAGCCGCGATCGGGAGGTCTTGCCATGGAACGGCAGCGCGCGAATGTCCCCACACCATTTCCTGTCTCCGGCGACGTGGCGCTCGACCAGCGCCTGTGCTCCCTTGTCGCGAATTTCCTGCGTGAGGGTGAGGGGTGCTCGGTCCTCGTGCTCCGCGCGCTCGACGTGCCAGGGCGTGGACGATCGCACCAGCGGCCACCGGCCGCGCTCACGCTGTCCGAGCGGCTCGACGAGGTCGCGCGCCGGGTACGGACCGTTGTGCGGAGCGCGGACCCCGTGGAGGTGGAGACGGGGCGCGCCATTGGTGTGGTGCTGCCCAGCGCGGACGCTGCCGGTGTCCAGTCGGTCCGCCGGCGCCTGACCCAGCTCCTGGAGCGGCCGGACGCCGGCTATTCACCCATCGCCGCGGACGAGCCCATCGAGCTGTCGCTCGGGTACGCGACACGGGAGCCGGTGCGCGAGCTGAGCGCGGTGTCCGAGGCAGCCAGCGCGTTGGTGCGGGCGGCCTGCGCGCCAGTGATGCTGGTGTCGGCGGTGGTGGGCGAACCCGATCGGCCGGGGGTGGGGATGGAGTGCCTCCAGGCCGGGGGCCGCTCCCCCAGCCCCTCCCCGTCGCGGCGGGGAGGGGAGCCAGAAGGAACCATCATTCCAGCGCCTCGTGCCACGGGGGCGGCGAAGCCAGAGGGCACGCACCCGTGCGCCGCAGCGGGCGGGAGTGATGATCTGGAAGGCGACGGGCAGCGCGGCGCGACGATACGCGCACCGGAGCGCATGGCCGACAGTGTGGGTTGGCGGGAGTGGGCCGGATTCCTGTCGGACCTGGCGCGCCAGGTACAGAGAGATGACGGCGCCCAGAGCCGCGCGTTGCGCTGCCGAGCCGACGGGCTCGGGGTGCCGTATATGCTGGCGCTGTCCCAGCAATCTGACGCGTGCCTCGGGATGATCAGCCCGGAGTTGGCGCGCGAGCTCGGCGCCGTGCCAATTGGCCGCGAGCGCGGCATCCTGACCGTCGCCATGCGGGACCCCGACGATACGGCGGCGATGTCGCGGCTGCGCCTGGCCTCGGGGATGGCGATCTTCCCAGTGCTGGCGGATCGCGTGGAGCTGGAGCGGGCGCTTGGGGAGATGGAGCGCTCCAGCGACCGCACACCCCGTGGGCTCTAGCCTGGCGGGGCGAAGCTATCTAGCGCGGACGCGTAGGGACCCCGCGCCAGGTGGGGCGGGGTCCGTGCGATCGGGGCGACAGCATCTATCGCGTCCCGAATGATAGCTTCCCAGGTGTCGGCGGTCCCGGAGCCCGCGGGGGCCACACGTCCGCGCGCCGCGCCGCGAGCGGCCAATGGTCGGAGACCGGATCAGACGGTGGCCCCGACGGGTACCTGAGCCATGAACGTGTAGCCGACACCCGGGATGGTGACGATGAATTGCGGGGTGTTGGGCTCAGGCTCGACCTTCTGGCGCAGATGGCGGATGTGCGTCTTGACGAGACCGGTATCGCCGGTGCCATCGTAGCCCCAGACGCGCTCGACGATCAGGTCGGTGGTGAGCACCTGGCCGCTGTGGGTCAACAGCAGGTGGAGCAGCCGGCTCTCGATGGGCGTCAGGCGGACCTTGATGCCGTTCCGAGTGACCTCATGGCGCATCGAGTCCAGGGTGATCGGGCCGACCGTGATGGTGGTGGCGCCGCTCACGCTGGGTGTGGTGCGCGCGCGGCGGGTGAGCGCCCGCAGGCGCGCGAGCAGTTGGGCCGGGCTGAAGGGCTTGCGCAGATAGTCATCCGCGCCCAGCTCCAGGGCACGCACTTCGTCGCGCTCGCGCTCGCGACAGGTCAGGAACATGACCAGAGCGGTCGACTCGCCGGACATGCGGCGGCAGACTTCGAAGCCGTCCACCCGCGGCATCTCCACGTCCAGGATGACCAGGTCCGGCTTGCCATCGCGCCAACGGGCAATGGCCTGCTCGCCGTCATAGGCGCGCAGGATCTCATAGCCGTGGCCGCGGAGCCAGAAGGTCAGCAAGTCCACCAAATCACGATCATCGTCGGCAACCAGAATCTTCACGACAACACCTCTCCCCGTCCCGCGTGGTGCTCACGCATGGTGATCACGTCTCTCCCCATGTCCCCTCAGGTCTCCCCAGGTCACCGTTCGCGCCGGAAGCGACCCGATCAATGCTCGGCAATGCTCGGCAATGCTCAGCCCGGATCAGCTCGACCATAGCGCTGGCGATTTGATTAACTAGACGCGCGAGCGCATCTCACGTCACTACCCCCCTACCCCTGTGTACACTCAGCCGGATGCGCCACGGACATTTTCCGGGCATATCACGGGCGCGGCACAGGCGCGGAGTGGGTCGCCAGGGATTCCGTCCCACACAACGGCCCACGCGACTACCCACGCGACTCTAGCACGCGGTGGGCGCTGGAGCAAGTGGGGGAATAGGGAGCGGGCGGGGCATGACGCGCGATCACGGGCGCGGGAGTCCGCTGGGTGCGGACTGGGGGTCTGGGGGGAGTGGTGATCGAAGTCCGTCACAGATATTGAAACACATAGAGATACAGGATGAAACGGTACGGGGAGGAGATCTGGTTGCGATCAGGTGGAGGAAGTGGTGGTATTCGCGGTGCCTGACCACCGTCCCACCTGCCGTTGCGCGACCCACCACCCGCCCGCTCACGCTTCGGTGAATGCGAACGGGGCGTCCAAATGGACGTCCCATAGGGTTTTCGATCGCGACATCCACCCGGCGTGGGCGCACCGGAAGCGGTGGAGGGTCTCTGGGGGAGACCCGTCGCCTGGAAACCGCGATCCATCCACCCGACGCGGTTTCATGGACGCGGTTTTACAGGAGGGCCAGCAGATCGAGCGCCTCAACCTGGTCACGCTCGAAGGTCTTCAGGCTGATGTGACGCAGGTACTCGCACACGCGCTGGCGGGGCCAGCGCTCCTCGATGGCCAGGCGCATGATCTGCCGTTGGCGCGGACGCAGATGGTCGATGGCCGCCGAGAGCTGCGCGCGCGTCAGCAGGCGCAGGGTGCCATCGGGCCGGATGAGGGCCAGCGTGGCATGCTCCTCGCGGCGCGGCACCGCGCGCAGGAACTCGCGGATTTGCTGGCGCGCCCGCACACGCATGTGGGCCTCCGGGCTCGCGCCACCGGCATACCCCGCGTGCCGGGCGCCCACGAACGTCCCCAGCGCGGCGGGATCGGCTCCGGGCCGGCCAGACACCGCCGCGCCAGACACCGCCGCGCTGGCCGTCCAGGCATCGGCGCTGGGCGCCGTGTCATCCCAGGGATCCGGGATCGTCAGCACGTCGGCCGCGGCGATCGGCCGCTGGTCGCCAGTGGACCGGTGTGGGTCGCGCACGGACCCGCCGCCCGACACCGAGCCACCGCCCGGCGTGGCGCTGGACGCCGCACTGGTTGCCGCACTGGTTGCCGCACTGGATGCCGTGTTGGCCGCCGGCACGGGCGACCTGGCCGGCGGCGCCGGAACAGCCGGCCTCGCCGGCGAATACGGCTGTGTTTGCCCCTGATCGGCCATCGCATGCCTCCTCGTACCACCCGAATTGCCCATCCGCCTCAGCCCCACACATCCACATACCCCCGAGCGCCGCGGGCGCCTGCCCTTGCGGACCGGTGGGCCTTTCTTGACAGCATAGAACATTTGTACCAGAATGTCAATGGCCGCAGGATTGCTCACCCACAAGAAGGCGTGGGATGGCGCGAAATGGGGATATCGCGGGGCATGGAGGGTGAGCGTGATGTGGGCGCGCGGCGCATCGGCTCCACACCACCCCACGCGCCCTCGGCCGCCGCTCGCCAGCCGGCCACTCGCGGGGAGATCTGAAACAAGCCCCTAGGCTGGCACGTTCTTACAACGCGGCCTGGCTATTGGCCGCGCCATCCGCGTTGGGGACTGGGCCAGCGCTGGTGTCCTCCGTGGTGTCGGGAACAGCGGCGCGCGCGCGGGCCGCCACCTCGGCTTCGCGCACCACGGGCGACCCATTCAGGCGGGTCGCGAGCACCCAGCGGAACGCTTCGATGAAGATCGCCCGCGACATCTTCGACTTGCCCACCCGCCGGTCGATGAACTGGATCGGCACCTCACGGATGCGATAGCCGCCGCGCCACATGGCGTACGCCATCTCCACCTGGAAGGCGTAGCCTTGCGAACGCACGGCCGCCAGGTTCAGCGTGTCGAGCGCGGCGGTCTTGTAGCAGCGATAGCCGCTGGTGCAGTCGTGGATGGGGATGCCCAGGACAGTGCGGGCGAAGACATTGCCCCCGCCACTGATGAAGCGCCGGATGGGCGACCAGCTGGGCGTGCCGCCGCCAGGGATATAGCGCGAGCCGATCACCAGATCGGCGCCATTGGGGTCGTGCGCGGCCGCCAGGAACTCCGGCAGGTATTTGGGATCGTGGGAGAAGTCGGCGTCCATCTCAAAGACCAGGTCATAGCCATGGTCGCGGGCATATTCGAAGCCGCGGAGATAGGCGGTACCCAGGCCCAGCTTGCCCGTGCGATGGAGGACGTTCACGCGCGGCTCACGCTGGCGCAGGCTGTCGGCGAGCGCGCCGGTGCCGTCGGGGGAGTTGTCGTCGATCACCAGCAGGTCCACGTCGGGCGCCGCCGAGAGGATATCGGTCACCAGCGGCTCCAAGTTCTCGCGCTCATTATAGGTGGGGATGATGATCAGGGTTTTCATAGGCCGGCGACTCCCTGTCCGAAATGTGACGTCCGGATGCGCAACCACGACCTCGAGTGCGATCGCAAACGAGCACGATCCAACACGACATGGCCGGCGCGGCACCCACTGGACTATAACGCGCGCGCACTGGCCACGCAACGCGGCCTAGCCATCGGGGCGGAGGCGGGAGAAGAGAAGAACTAACCGCCGAGGACGCCGAGAGACGCGGAGGGAAGACGGAGAAACCACAGAGAACACAGAGGGACGGAGAAAGTAACCGCCGAGAGACGCGGAGAGAGACGCGGAGACGAAGACAGTGGGTCGCAACCAGCATGCGCATGCACCCGGCAACCAGGACGCCCCGCGGGTATGATTCCCGCGAAAATCGCCCGCTGCCCCCACGACTCACTCGACGCGCAGGATTAGACGCGGAATTTCAATTCCGCCTCCTCGCCCCACCACCCGGCTCGCCTGTGGCCATGATGCTCGCCTGGGGCGCCCGCGCCCCCAACTACCCCGCTCGCCGGCGCCGATTCCCCGCGTCTCTTCAGGGCGCCTCCTTGCCGCACCACCCCGCCCGCCCTTGGCTGGGACGCCCGCCTTGGCGCTGCCGCTCAACCGCTCACGCCCGTACCATGCGCCCGAAGCTCAGGATTAGACGCGGAACTTCAATTCCGCATCCGCCCCCATACGATTCGCTCCCCTCGCCCCGTCGTGCGCTTCCTTCTGGCTCCCCCTCGCCACGCGGGGCGAGGGGGCTGGGGTCCCCCAGTGGGGGCGGGGGGTGAGGACCCGCGGCGGTCGGCGGGTGAGGACCCTGGCGATGCGGGCGCGGCCACGGATGGCGCGGCGCTCGGACCGCGCGGCTAGGCCGGGGCGGCGACGGGCAGCGCCGACAGCGGATAGACCCGGCCGTC